>JANNAY010000829.1:0-3521 GCA_031384945.1 Deltaproteobacteria bacterium | reverse complement strand
CCGCGCCGCCAGCGGTGTTGAGCGAAGAGGCGCCCGCCGCCGACCTCGCCAGGCACACCTTCGACGACGACGACGAGTTCGCCCCGCCCACCGAGATGACGATGGTCGACGGACCGATCGCCACCGACGACGCCGACTCGCCGCTGCTCACGCAGGGCGGCGCCGAATTCGCCGAATTTGCCGACGACGACGCCGACCACGACGACGCAGGCTCCGCGGTCGCCGACCGCGCCGTCGACCCGTTTGGCTCGCCGATGACCGAGCTCGGTCCGATGGCCACGCAGAGCAGCGCCTTTGTCGGACGCCAGCGCGAGCTCGCCGCCGTCGACGACGCCTTTGCCACCGGCTGCAAGGTCGTCGTGTTGAAGGGCCCACCAGGGTCGGGCAAGAGCCGCCTCGCCCTCGAGGTCGCGCGCGCCCGCTCGATGTTGTTCGACGGCAGCGCGCCGCTGCACGTCTCGGCCTCGGGCGCGCGCTCGGCCGCCGCCCTCGACGACGTCGTGCGCCAGATCCTCTCGCTCGACCCTGGCGCCGACGTCGGCAGCGCCATCGCCGCCCGCACCCGCTTGTTGTTGCTCGACAACCTCGAGAGCAACGCCGCGGCCATCTCGTGCCTGTCGTCGTGGTTCGCCAAGGCGCCTGAGCTGCAGGTGTTGGTGACCGCGCGACAAGCGTTGCCGTGGCCCAACGTCGTCGTCGTCGATGTCGGACCGCTCTCGCTGCCGTTGCACGACGACACCACGGCGCACCAGCTCGAGAGCGAGGCGGTGCAGCTGCTCGCCGATCGCGCCCGCGCCTCGCGCGGTGACCTGAAAAAAGCGCCCGACGATCTGCGCATCGCAGTCGAACTGGCGCGCCTGCTCGATGGGCTGCCGCTCGCGCTCGAAGACGTCGCCGTCGACATCCAGCGCAGCGGCTGGGCGGCGGCGTTGACGACGCTGTGCGCGGCCACCGAGCCGCCCTTCGCGCAGGGCGTCTCGATCGATCGCAGCTGGGACCTGCTCGACCCCGCCGCCAAGACCGCCTTCGCCTTCTGCGCCGTCTTTCGCGGCGGCTTCTCTGCCGCCGACGCCAGCGCCGTCGTCGACCTGAAGGGCATCCACGATCCCCCCGCCGTCGACGTCGTCATCGCCGGCTTGTGCGCCCGCTCTCTCGTCGTCGACCGCGGCGGGGGCCGCTTCGATCTGCTGCGGCCGCTGCGCGTCTACGCCGAGGCGCGCCTGCAAGACCTCGAGCTCGTGCCGCACGCCGAGAAGCGCCACCGCGCGCGCTTCGTCGTTGACGGCGTCGTCGCCGCTGTCGACGTCGACAACGTCGTCGCCGCCTTTCGCAGCGCGCTGGCAGCGCCGCCGTCGGCAGAGTCGGTGACGCAGGCGGCGTTGGCGTCGCTGGCGCTGGCGCCGTCGTCGACGACAACAGCGTCGTTGGAGCGCTTCGACAAGGTCGTCGCGCGCGCGCAAGGCTTGCCGCCAGCGCTGTTCGCGCGCTTGTTGGCGGCCCGCGGCCAGCAGAACGCCGCGCGCGGACACCTCGAGCAAGCCCGCGCCGACTTCGAGCGCGCCATCCGCATCGTGCGCAGCGAGAGCGATCGATCCAAAGAAGGCGAATTCGCTGCCGACCTCGCCGACGTCCTCGTCAGCGCCGGCGACGTCGACGTCGCCCGCGCCGTCATCAACGGCGCCAAAGGCCGAGATGCCTCTGAATTCGTCCGCGCGCGGCTGCGCCAGACCGAAGGCCACCTGCACGCGCTGCGCGCCGACAACGACGCCGCCGAAGCCGCCCTTCTCGCCGCCCGCGCCGTCTTTGACGCCCTCGGCGACAAGGTCCACGCCGGCCGCGCCGCCGCCGACCTCGCCCGCGTCGTCGCCGAATCCGGCGACGTCGTCAGAGCCCGCGGCCTCTACGAAGCCGCCCTCTTGCTGCACGCCGACGCCGATGACGCCCGCGGCGAAGCGACGTCGCTGGCGGCCCTCGGCTTGCTCTGGGTGCAGGCCGGCGACCACGCCAGAGGCCGCGTCGCCGTCAGCGAGGGGCTGCGCTTGCTGCAAGTCGTCGGTGACCGCCGCGCCGAAGCGCTGACGCAACAGTCGCTCGGCGAAGTCGCCCGCGGCGCAGGCGACGTCGACGAAGCCCGCGCTCGCTTCACTGCCGCGCTCGCGCTGCACCGCGCCTGCGGCGCCAACGCCCAGGCCGTCGTCGTCGAGCGCCGCCTGCGCGGTCTCTGAGCGCTAGTTCTTTTTTGCGTCGTTGGCGGACGCGTTGGTCTTCGGCGGCGCGCCATCGAGCCGAATCTTCACGCCAGCCACGAGGCCCTTCGTGATCTCGGCGTGGGTCAGCGACGTCTGGCCGACCGTCACGGGCAGCTCGGCGCCGTCCGGCGCGATGACGACGTGTCCGCCGGGCACCTCGCGCAACGATGCCAGCGGCACGAGCACGACGTCTTTGGCCAACGTCGTCGAGATGTCGGCGCGCACCGTGCCGCCGGGCCGCAGCTGCTGCTCGACGGGATCGAGCTCGAGCACCACGCGCAGCTCTTTGAGCGTGCCGGCGGCGGCGCCACCACCGCCGCTGCGCTCGTTTCTCGTCGTCGCGAACTCATCGCGCGTGACGACCTTGCCCTTCAGCTTGAGGGTGGGAAACATCGTGGGCACGACCACGGCGGTGTCGCCCACCTTGATGTTCGAGGCCTCACGCTGGCGCACGTAGACGCTGGCCTTGAAGCGATCGAGGCCGGGGATCTCGAGCAGCTTGTCGCCGGGCCGCACGACTTTGCCGGGCGCGACCTTGGTCATCGTCCAGTTCAAGCGCGTGTAAGGCGCGTAGAGCATGCCGTCGGTGGGTGCCTGCACCGACATGCGCGACAGCTGCTCTTTGACGTCGCTGAACTTCTCGCGCGCGGTCTTCACTGTGATGTTTTCGGCGTCGAGCGCGGCGCTTCTCTTCTTCTCGAGCACGTCGAGCTCTTTCTTGTCGAGCTCGAGCTGCAGCTCGGCCCGCGTCAGCTCGACCTTCGCCTTCTCGAGCTCGATGCGGCTGATCAGGTTCACGCCCTCGACGACGTTCATCTTGGCCAGCTCGAGGTTGAGCTCGCTTCTGCGCGTGGCCAGGTTTCGCGCGATGCGCTGCTCGTCGTAGTCGGCCAGCACCTTCTTCAAGCTCGCCTCGGCGACGAGCAGCTCGGTGTTGCGCTCGCGCAGATCGGCCTCGAGGGCCCCCTTCGCGAATGTGAGCACGGTGTCGCCCTTCTTCACGACGGTGCCGTCGGCGACCACGCTCTCGACGGTGACCTGCCAGATGTTGCGCAGCTCAGGCGCAAAGATCGGATGCGCCTCGGCAGCCTCGATCTCGCCGTAATACGAAGACGCGAAGACGAGGTCGCCTTTCACGGCGTCGACGAGAGCGACATCGGCGTCGACAGCGTCGCTGCTGGCGCAGCCGACGAAAGCGACGGCGAGCAACAAGAAAAGAGCCTGCGCGCAGCGCGGCCCGACGTCCCCTCCCCGAAATTCGGGGCTGGGGGT
>JANNAY010000818.1:0-2576 GCA_031384945.1 Deltaproteobacteria bacterium | reverse complement strand
CCGATGGCGCCCCACGGCAGCAGACAACCGGTCGCCGTCTTGCAGCTCGAGCGCCGTCTCTTCGATCTCGACGTCGCCAAACAGGCCCAGCGGCGTCGCGCTGGCAGCGACGGCGTCGACGACGACGCCGCCCCGCATCACGAGCACCGGCGGCAGTCCGGCGTTGATCACGGTCGCGCGGCCGTTCACGAGCTCGGCGGCGGCGACGCAGGCGTACTTGCCAGAGTCGTTGGCCACGATGCGGGCGTTCAGCGCGATCAACGACTCGGCGAGCGAGCGCGTCTGCACCAGCGTGCGCAGCTCGCTGCAGACCGAAGCCGCCATCAGCGCGGCGGCGATGCCGTGGCCCGAGACGTCGATGACGGCGGCGATGGTGCTGCCGTCTCGGCCCGTCATGATGTCGATGGCGTCGCCGCCGATGGCGCCCCACGGCAGCAGACAACCGGTCGCCGTCCAGGCGCCGAAGCGCGCCGGCAAGCCAGGCAGCAACGAGCGCTGCACCCGGCACGCCTCTTCGAGATCGCGGGCGAGGTCGGTGTTCGCGTCGTCTGTGATGAGGGCGGCCTGCGCGCTCTCGCGGGCGCGAAAGAGCGCTGCCATGCGCGCCAGCAACAGCGGGCGGTTGACTGGCTTCGTGACGTAGTCGTCGATGCCGGCTTTGAAGGCCTGGCTGGCGGCCTCTTCGACGACCGAGGCGGTGACGAGAATGATCGGCGTCTCGGCCGTGCCGGGCGCGCTGCGCAGGCGGGCGGCGAGGGTGACGCCGTCGATGCGCGGCATCATGAGGTCGAGCAAGATCATGTCCGGCGGCGACGCGGCGGCGATGGCCAGTGCGTCTTCGGGCGCACCCGCCGTCAACACCTTGTAGCCAGCGCCCTGCAGCGTGCCCTTGAGCAGGCGCAGGATCGAGTCGTCGTCGTCGACGACCAGCACGACGCGCTGGGTCGCGGGCGTGACGGGAATGACGAGCGTCGCAGTCACGGGCGCCGCGCCCGGTCACCGCGCGACGCTGCAGTGCCGCCGACAGCGTTCAACATCCGCCTGCTCCCTTGTCGGCGGCGTGCGTTGCTGGCGACGCGACGCGCAAACGGCGGGTGAACACGACGACGTTGCGCTCGCCATCGCGGCGGTACGTGACGTCGTCCATCAGGTTCTTCAGCAACATGAGACCCATGCCGCCCTCGGGCAGGTCTTCGACGACATCGGCGTCGAAGTCGAGCTTTGCAGGCGCCGACCGCAGGGCCTCGGCGGGCGAGGTCGGCGCTGTGTCTTCGACGACGACGGTGACGCCGAACGCTGAGACGCTGAGCTCGACGTCGATGTCGAAGCCGGCGGCGCCGCTGTAGCCGTGCTCGAAGCAGTTGTCGACGATCTCGACGACGCCGAGCTCGACGTCGGCGGCGACGTCGGCGGCGACGCCGGCGGCTTCGCTGGCGGCGCGCACAGCGGCGCCGACGAGCGCGACGTCTTCGAGCCGGCTGTCGATCGTCAGGCGCAGCCTGCGCGGCGCTGCGGGCGCCGTCTGGCTCACGCGGCCGCCGGCGCGCCCAGGCCGACGACGGCGGCGTCGACGCTGGCGTGCAGCGCGAACACTTTGTCCATGCGCGTCAGCTTGAACAGCGTGGCGACATTGGCGCGCGCGCCAGCGATGGCGATGGCGCCACCCCGGCCGCCGGCCTTGAGCGCCGAGACGACGGCGCCGAGGCCCGAGCTGTCGATGAAGGTGACGTCAGAGAGGTCGAGCACCAGCCGCCCGCCGTGCTTGTTGACGACGGCGGTCAGGCCAGCCCGAAAGTCACCGGCGACGCTCGCGTCGATGCGCGCTTGTTTGACGGCCACGACCGCCACGTCGCGGACGATGGATTCGACGAGGTTCATGGGACTCCTGACCAGCGGCTTCTGACTCAAGTCGGCGCTCCGCTGACGGACTTGAGGCGCGATCCACCGCGGCGGTGTGATCTTGTCGCACCCTTCAGCGGCAGGGCCTCGCGCCGATGCGGGCGGCATGAACATCACGTTCCACGATCGTGACGGTGCCGTCGTTGCCACGCCCCATGTCCGCCGGCTCGACGCCATCGCGGCGTCCGACTTTCGCCGCTTGATGATCGAGCGGTGCGGCGGTCGGTCGCTCGTCGTCCTGTGCTTCGACGAGATCCAATTCATCGACAGCTCTGGCCTGAGCGCCGTCGTCGGCGTGCTGAAGTGCCTCGGCGCCGGTGGTGCGCTGCGCCTCGCGGGCGTCAACGAGAACCTGCGCCGCTTGCTGCGCCTGACGCGACTGCACGACGTCTTTGGTGTCTACGACTCCGTCGACGCCGCCGTCGGGGTCGCCGCTGCCCCGAGCGCGGCGTGAGCGCCCGCGCCGCCATCTTCGTGTGCGCCTGTGTCGCCGCCAGCGGCGCCGTCGCCAACGACGACAGCGTCTCGCTCGACGGTGACTGGCGCTTCGTCGTCGGCGACGTCGACGGCGCCCCCGCCGCGCTGCGCGATGGTCCCCGCATGCCCGTGCCGTCGAACTGGACGCGCCACGACGGCGACAGCGACGGCGTCGGCTGGTTCTTCCGCGACGTCGTCGT
>JANNAY010000807.1:0-1982 GCA_031384945.1 Deltaproteobacteria bacterium | reverse complement strand
AGGCGCAGCGCGAGGGTGTCTTCGCCTTCGCCTTCGCCTTCGCCTTCGCCTTCGCCTTCGCCTTCGCCTTCGCCTTCGCCTTCTTCGCCTTCGCCTTCGCCTTCGCCTTCGCCTTCTTCGCCTTCGCCTTCTTCGCCTTCGCCTTCTTCGCCTTCTTCGCCTTCGCCTTCTTCGCCTTCGCCTTCGCCTTCGCGGCCATCGTCGCCCTCGCCTTCGACGGGTGGGGTGCCGCAGGCGACGAGCACGGCGACGGTGAGCAGGAGCAAGCGCGACATGGCGGGGTCCGTCTTCAGGTGGGAGAGGTATGGCGAGGTACGACGCCATCCGACCTTTCCCCCTTGTTCGACATTTCCACAACACGAAGCCGGCTGTTTCGCCGGCACGCATGTGCGCTTCACCGACCTGAAGCCTCAGGGGACGGCCGTGAGGCCTTTGTCTTCGGTGGCGGGGGCGCCGGCAAGATAGACGGCGCCGCCGGCGCCAGCGGTGGCAACGCCAACAACGGTGGCGATCCACAGCACCGCGCCCATCGGGGCGATGACGTCGCGGCGGGTGTCGGCGGTGCCGGTGCCCGTCCAAAAGATCGCCTCGCAGCCGAGGGCGCCCAACAAAGCGAGGCCGCCGAGGCCACCGCCGACCGCCGCGGTGGCGACGCCGGCGAATTGCGTGTCGTTGAGCTTTGTCTCGTCGACGGGCTGTCCGTCGGCGGGGCCCGGACCGGGGTCTTTCTCAAGGGGATCGCGCTGAACGGGCGGCGGCTCGCTCGGGTCGTCGCCGCCGTGGAGGGCGCGATCGGTGAGTTTTTTGGCCGCGTCGGTGGCGAGGTTGATGTTGCCTTTGACGGTGCGGACGATGTTGGCGTCTTCGGCGTTGAGCAGGGTCAGGGTGACCTCGAGCTCGCGCTCGCCGCCCGCCTCGGGGATCAGCAGCAGCTGCACGTCGCACAAAATGCCGAGCTTCTGCAGGCACGGGATGTCGGAGTCGATGCAGATGGTGCCCTGCTCGGCCATGAAGGCGATCTGCTCACCGGTGTCTTTGGCGGCCTGCACCACGTAGCCGCCGTCGTTGATCAGGGCTTTGCGCAGCGCTGCATCGAGCTTTGTGCGCTGCTCTTTGGGCGCCGAGCCGGCGGCGGGCAGCAGCGCGATGGTGGGCGCGGCCGCGGCGCTGCCCGCGGCGCAGGCGACGACGAGGACCATCGCCAGAGGGGTCAGGAGCAGGTTGCGCAGGTTCGACATGGGAGACGTCTCGACGTGGTATCAGTCGGTCCGACCTCGCCGCAAATGTCTGTCGACGCTCAAGACCTGCCGCGGCCCTTTGGCCCCTTCACGCTTCTCCGGCTCATCGCCCAGGGAGGGATGGGCGCGGTCTTTCTCGCCCTGCGCGGCGTCGACGAAGAAGAATCGAAGATGCGGCGGCTGCCGGAGTCGATCCAGCGGGGGCAAGAAGAGATCTGCGTCGTCAAGACGGTGCGCAGCGACCTCAAGGCCGACCGCGAGGCCATCGGCAGATTTCTCGACGAAGCCCGCGTCGTTCAGAAGCTGCACCACCCGCGCATCGCCCGCACCCTCGACGCTGGCATCATCGAGAAGACCTACTTTCTCTGCCTCGAGTTCATCTCGGGCCGCAACCTGCGCGACGTCACCACGCGGGCGCAGAAGCTCGGCAAGGCGCTGCCCGAAGCATTGATGGTGCACGTCGTCGCCGACATGCTCGAGGCCCTGCAACACGCGCACGCGCTGAAAGACCCCGACACGGGGCGGCCGATGAACATCGTTCACCGCGATGTCTCGCCCCACAACGTGATGCTGTGCTTCGACGGCAACACGCGCCTGATCGACTTTGGCCTCGCCGCCCACGAGCTGAAGCGCGAGCTCACCCGCCCCGGCGTGATGGTCGGCAAGCTTCGCTACAACGCGCCCGAACAAGTCAGAGACAAAGCCCTCGACGGACGCAGCGACGTCTACAGCGCGGCCGTCGTC
>JANNAY010000801.1:0-3392 GCA_031384945.1 Deltaproteobacteria bacterium | reverse complement strand
GCCCCCAGTACCCCCGCTGCGCGGGGGCAAAGCCATCTTCACGATGCCCGCCCCGTGAGATCGAAGCATCCGGGCTTGTGCATCACGGGCGTAGAGGGCTGGGCATTTGCGAAGGTGGCTTTGCCCCCGCGCAGCGGGGGTACTGGGGGCTCTGCGGCGCGAGCGACGGATGGCGACGACGTGGTTCCGCGTGCCTCGCGCGATGTGACCAAGCGTCACCTGCCTTCATGCGCGCCGCGCGAGGCCAGGTCGTGAAGCTCTTCGTCCTCGGCCGCAGCGGCACCGGCAAGACGCCCGTCGCCCGCGACGCCGCCAAAGCCCTCAACGTCCCGCACGTCGGCGCGTCGGAGTGGGTGCGGCGGATGTTTCCGCCGCTGCCAGCGTCGGCGTCGTCGGTGGAGCGCCAGAGCCAGATTGAAAAAATGACCCGCTTCTCGCTCGACGAGCTCAAGCGCGACCCCGCCTCGTGCCTCGCGTTCATGGAGCGGCACCACGACCTCGAGCGCCCGTGCGTCGTCGAGGGCATGCGCAACCCCTACGACTTCGTCCACTGCTTCGACCCGCGCCGAGACCTCGTGGTGTTTCTCGAGCGGAAGAACTCGCAGCTCGAAAAAACCGGCTTCGAAGCCGGCCTCGACGTCGTCACAGCCTACGTCGACTGGGGCGTCGACAACGGCCTCGTCGACGACGACCGCGTCAAGGTCATCGACTACGACGCCGCCTACTTCGACGACGTCATCGCCGAGGTCGTCGTCTGGGCGAAGGCGCGGTTTCCGGTCGAGCCGCCGGCCGACGCGAAGCTCGACCGCGTGCACGTCGACATCCCGCACCTCGCGCTCAGCGTGCGCAAAGAGGTCGTGTATGGTGGAGATCCGAAGCACGCCGGTGAATTCTTGTCCTGCCGCGCCTTTGCCTTCTCCAGCTATCCTGGCTCGGCGCCGACCTTTCAGATCTGCCTCGACGACGGCGCCGTCTTTTCGTACGTGCCCCCGTCGGCGTTGTTCGACCTCGCGCGCCGCCGAGACCCTGAGCTCTCACTCGCCGATTTGGTCTATCACAATTGTGCCGACGCCGACGTCGCTGTAACGACTTTTTCGGGCCTGACTGGCGAGGTCTTGTGCTTCTTCAAACACAGAGACCTGTGGCTCAAAGGCGAGTACCGCTTCACCGTCGACTGGTACCGCGGCAACGACCTGCTTCATTGCGTCACCCTCGAGAACGGGCAGGTGGCGTTCTTGCCGTCGCACAAGATCAAGTTTGCCCGCGGGGCCGCCCCGGGGTTTCAGCCGTACAAGAAGATGCGCAACGAGTGGCGGGTCTAAGCTTGTCTGAATCTCAGCCCTGAATCTCAGCGTTCGGCTCAGAGCTTGCCGGTCTTCTTGAACCAGTCGAGGCAGTCGCGGATGGCGTCGTCGATCGGAGAGATGGTGTAGCCGAGGTCGCGCTGCGCCTTGGCCGACGAGACGCGGAAGTCTCGGTTGTAGGCCCAGCGCACCGCTGCCGACGTCAACAGCGGCTCTTTGCCCGTCAGCGCGGCCTGCAAGTCGCCGCCCTTGCCAACAGCGAGCGCGATCGGAAAGGGCAGCGAGAAGCGCGGGGGCTTCACGCCACCGACGCGACAGGCGCGTTCCATCAGGTCTTTGTAGGTGAGGTTGTGTCCGCCCAATATGTACCTCTCGCCGCGCACGCCTTTCTGCCAGGCGGCGATGTGGCCGCGGGCGACGTCGCGGACGTCGACGAAGGAATTCACGCCCGGCGTGGTGCCCGGCACTTTGCCCCTGACAAGGTCAAACAGCAGCTTGCCCGAGCTCGGCTTGCTGTCGTACGGACCGAACAAATACCCAGGGTTCACCACGACGACGTCGACCTCGTCTTTTGCCTTGCGCACGAGGTCTTCGGCGTCTTTCTTGGTGATTGAGTATCCATCAGCAAGTCCGGCAGCGCGAAAGTTCCACGCAACAGACTCGTCGGCGTCGGGGCCACCGGGGTTCGCCAGCCCCGTGCACACCGTCGACGAGGTGTGCACCAGCCGCTTCACAGAGGCGCGCTTGACGGCCTCGAGCACGTTGCGCGTGCCGTCGACGTTGGCCCGCACCAGCGCCGGCGTGACGTTCGGCAAGATCGAGACGGCGGCCGCGACGTGAAAGACGGCGTCGTGGCCGTTGAAGGCGGCCTCAAGGGCGGCGACGTCGTCGAGGTCGCCCTTCTTCCATTTGATCTTTGTGCCGCGCGGGTCGGCCTTGATGTGCGCGATCGAAGCTTCGCTGCGAAAGAGCGCGCTGACGTCGTGGCCGGCGTCGACGAGGGCGAAGGCGAGGTTGGTGCCCAGCAGTCCCGAGGCACCAGTGATGACGACGCTGCCCATGGCTCGCTCCCGCTGACGTTGGCCGGTTCGATCTGTGACGCGAGACGTCAAAGCACGAGGACAATGAAGGAGAAATGCCCTCGCAGCGTTGGTACCCTGATGGTCATGAAGCTCCGCGATCGGCTGAAGCAAGTGCAGATGCAGGCAAAGACGCTGCGCCGCGCCGTCGACGACCTCGAGGCCCAGAGCAACGCCATGCTCGCCAGGCTTGGGCTTGAGCCGAAGAAGCAGCAGCAAGAGAAGCGCGACGACGTCATCGATGTCGGCGGCAGAGCCTCACGCCTGCCCGCCCTCGCCAAACGTGTGGTGCAGGCCATCGCCGTCGGCGCCTCGTTCGTTCTTCTCGGCCTCGCGATGTTGTCGCTGGGCATCTTTGCTGGCGCCGCCGCGCTGGCCTACCTCGTCATCACCAAGGGACTGGGGCTGCGCATCGACGTTGCCCGTCCTGCCTGAGGTTCGTCATGACCCGTGTTCTCTCCGTCGTCCTCGTCGCCGCGCTCTTTGCTGTTTTCGCAGCGGGCCCGTCGCTCGCTGACGACAAGAAGAAGAAGAAGCCCGCCGCCGCCGACGCCAGCGTCGACGCCTTCTTCGACACGCCGACGGCGTCGAAGTCGACGATGGACGACCTCAACAAGGCGACCGCCGGCATGGACAACAAGGGCAAGAAGGCGGACGGCATGGCCCCCAAGGTCGCCGACGTGAACGACGACGCGCCGGTGAAGCTCTACGGCGCCTGGGCCGCGCAAAAGATCGTGATGGACAAGAAGCTGGGCTGCCAGCCCGGCGGTAAAGACAAGAAAAAGCTCACGTTTTTCACCTTCGACGAGCTCCCGCAGGCGGGCGTGCCGATGGAGGTGTGTTTGTCGCTGCAATCGAAGGTCGGCCGCGAGATGACCATGAGCGTGGCCATCGTCGATCCGCGCAATGCCCGCGTCGTCAAAGCCGAAGACCACGTCGACTTCAGCGGCAAAGCGATGCGCATGGATCATGTGCTCGAGTTTCCCGCTCCCCTCTTCAAGGTCGCGGG
>JANNAY010000787.1:0-7049 GCA_031384945.1 Deltaproteobacteria bacterium | reverse complement strand
GACGACGGCGGCGCTCTTGCAGTCGCTCGGACTCGGCACGCTGGCGGCGCTTGTGCACCCCGCCATGACAGGCACCCCCGCCCTCGACGACGCTGCCCGCCTGAAGGCCTTCCGCGACGGGGCCAGCGACGACCTCGCGGGCCTTGGCCAGCTGCGCCTCTCGCAGCTCCAGGGTCCCCGCGTCGACGTCGAAGAGCGCATCTCGTCGATCGCCGCGCGGCTCGGGCGCAAAGACCTGCTGGCCGAGTCGCTGCTGCGGCAGGCCGCGCTCACGTCTGACCTCGTCGAACGCGGTGCGCTCTTGGCCCGCCGCGCCGCCGCCCTGCTCGACAAGAACCCGCGCGCCGCCCGCCGCGCCGCCGAAGCCGCGTTTGCCACGACGAAGAGCGAAGACCACGCCCGCCTCCTCGTCACCTGCGCCGAGCGCATCGACGACCCGCAGCAGACCGAGCAGGCGCTGTCGCTCTGGCAGTCCGTCGCCACTGCCGACGACGACCGCCAAGAGGCAGCCCTGCGCCGCGCCCGCTTGATGGCGCGCCGCATGTTGCGCCCCGAAGACGCCGTCGCCGTCATCGACGACGCCCTCGCCACGGCACCCTCGCAGGCGCTCTTCGTCGAAAAGGCCGCGATTCTCGAAGAGCTGGTCAACGATCCGAAGGGCGCGGCGATGGCGCTCTTGAACGCCGTCGACGTCGACAGCGGCGCCGCCAACGCCAACGCGCTGCGCCTGCGCGCCGCAGCGCTGCTCGAGCGCGACAAGACGCCCGCCGGCGTCGAGCTCGCCGTCACCGCCCTCTGCGAAGCCTTTGAACACGGCGAAGCAGGCGCCCTCAACGCCGCCGAAACCGTCGCCCGCGGCGCCGAACCCGGCCCCGGGCTCGCCCGCGTGCTCGACCTGCGCCTGCGCGAGATCGAAGACACGAGCGCCCGCCGCGTCATCGTGCTCGAGCGGGCGCGCTTGCTGGCCGACCTCGACGACAAGTCCGGCGCCACCGCCCTGCTCGAAGCACAAGCCGTCGCCGACGACATCGACCTCGGCGCCCGCTTGCAGCTGGCGGCCTGGTACCTCGCCGACCGCAGAATTCTCGACGCTGCCCTCGCCTTTGAGAGCGCCGCCCGCATCCCGGGTTTGCCGCCGATGGGCTTTGGTCCGCCGGCCCGCGAAGCCGCATCGTTGCTGGCAGCCCTCGGCGACCTCGAGCGCGCTGGGCCCCTCGCCGACATGGCCTGCGCCGCGGGCGTCACCGACCTCGAAGTGCTCAGCGTCGCCGAGGCCTGGCACCGCGCCCACGAAAACTGGACGGCCGTCGACGAGCTGCTCGGCAAAGAGCTGTTTCACGTCAACGATCAGCGCCGTGAAGCCCACCTGTGGATGGAGCGCGCCAGCGTCCGCCGTGACCGTCTGGCCGACGAGCAGGGCGCCAAGAAGGCGCTGCAGAGCGTGCTCGACCTCGTGCCCGATCACCCGCGCGCCTTGCAAATGATGCGCGAAGAGGCCCAGCGCGCCGACACGTGGGGTGCGCTGCGCATGGCCCTGTGGCGCGCCTCCGAGGTCACCGGCGACAAACGCGCCCACGTCGCCTTCTTGCGCGAGATCGCCGCCGTCGACGCCGACCGCCTCAGCGACAACAAAGCCGCGCAAGCCACCATCGACCAGGCCCTCACCATCGAGCCCGACGACGTCGACGCGCTCGTGTTGAAGGCCTCGCTCATGGTCAAGGCCGGCGAAGTCGACGGCCTCACCGTGGTGATGGAGCGGCTCGAGCGCATCAACCACCAAAAGACCGGCGACAACGAAGCCAGCGCCGGCGTCGACCTGCCCGGCCTGTTGCACCTCGTGCGCGGCGACGCCCTGCTGCTCGCCGGCGATCGCGTCGGCGCCAAGAGCGCCTTTCGCAAGGCGACCGAAGACCCCGAGACGTCGTCGAAGGCGTGGGATCGCTTGATCGACATGGCCGATGGTCCGTCTGAGAGCCTGCCGCTGCTCGACGAGGCCCGCCGCGCCACCCTCGACACCAAGCGCCGCGTCGTGCTCACCCGCAAAGAGATGCGCCTGCGCACCAAGCAGGGCGACGACGACGGCGCCGTCGCTGCCGCCGAAGCCCTGTTGGGCCTCGAGCCCGGCGACGCCGACGGCCTGAAGCTCGTGCGCGAGCACCTCACCAAGCGTCGCAAGCTGAAAGACCTCGCGCCCTACCTCGGCGGCTGGGCCCGCAGCGTCGACGCCGTCACCAACGCCGCCGAACGCGCCCGTCGTTTGGCCGAGACCGGCGCCTTCACCCTCGACGAGCTCGGACAAGAGGGCCCCGCCCGCGCCCTCTTCGAAGAAGCCCTCGGCCTGCAACCCGACCAACCCGTCGCCCTCGTGCGCCTCGCCGACATCGCCTGGGCCAGCCGCGACGACGAACGCGCCCTCGACCTGCTCGATCGCATCCCGGTCGACCAGTGGACGGCCCTGCCCGATGACACCGGCTCGCCGCGCCTCGCTGCCGAGCTCTTGTTCCGCCGCGCCCGTTGCGCCTACGCCATGGGCAACGCCGACGTGCGCGAGCGCTTGCGCATGGTGCTGCGCTCTGACGCCAAGCACAAAGGCGCGCTCGAGATGCTCGCCAAGGTCGCGCTCGAGCAGCACGACGACGACGCCGCCGAGATGGCCCTCGAGTCGTTGTCGCGCGCCATCGGGCCGCGCGAAGACCCAGTGCGCCTCGCCACCGTGCTCGTTGACCTCGCCCAGCTGCGATCGCGGCAGAAAAAAGTCGACGAAGCCTGCAGCGCCGCCGAGCGCGCCTTCGAGCTCAACCCGAGCAACTTGCTCGTGCTCGAGACCCTCGCCGTCGCCCGCGAAGAAGCCGGCAAATTCGTCGACGCCGCCGAAGCCTTCCGCCGCATCGCCTCCGTCAAATCCGGCGGCGACCGCCGGCGGGCGCTCGAGCGCCGCGCCCACTCGCTGGCTACTGGTGGCCGCACCAAAGACGCCGTGACCGCGTGGCTCGAGCTCTTCACCGAGTCGAACGACGGCCGCCACCAGAAAGAAGCCCAAGAGCTGGCGAAGCGCAGCGGCGACGCCGAGCTGCTGAAGAAGGCCGGCATGGCCGAGGGCACGGCGCTGGCGCCGGCGCCGGTCTCGATCGTTGAGCGTGCGCCCGAGCACACCCGCACCGAGTCGATGGCCATGGCACCTGCCAGCGGCGGCACCGGCGGCGCCATCGTCATCCAGCTCCGCGCCAACCTCGACGAGAACGACCCGAAGCAGGCGCTCGCTCTCGCCCTCGCCGCGAGGTCCGCCGGACAAGTGCTCGACGAACAAGCCACCGGCCTCGCCATCCTCGCCGCCGAACGCACCGGCAACTTTGGCGCCGCCGTCGACCTCGCCGAAGCCCGCTTGCAGAGCGCCAGCGAGCCACAAGAGGTGCGCCGCGTGGCGCTTGAAGCCGGACGCGTCGCCAGAGACAAGCTGCACGACGACGACCGCGCCGCCGCCCTGCTCTACCAGGCGCACCAGGCCGATGCCGAAGACGTCGAGGTGCGGCTCGAGCTGACCGAGCTGTACGCGCGCATCCCGCGCCTCGCCTCGCACGCCGTCACGGGCATCTTGCAGCTGCTGCGGCGCACGCCGAGCGACTCCCGCGTCTTCGCCCTCGCCGCCACCCTCGCCGACGGACAAGGCCAGGCCGAACGCGCCGCCGCCATGCGCACCATCGAGGCGCTGCTCAAGGGCAAAGGCTCGCCGCAAGACGCCGTCCCCGCCCGCGTCGGCGAGGCCGGCAACGTCGTCTCCCTCGACCGCGACGCGATCTCGTCGCGGTTGGCGCCGACGGGATGGAACGGTCCGCTGCAGCAGCTCATCTCGCTGCTGGGCATTCACCTCGAAGTGGCGCTCGGTGGCGCGTCGGCGCCGCAGGGGGCGAAGCCGCTGGCGCAGGCGTCGCCGAAGTCGCTGGCGTTGGCCGAGCGCGTCGATCGCCTGTTGCCCGGACGCGTGGCGCAGCTGCTCATCGCTGACGTCGACAAATCAACCGTCGTCGCCGCCTCGGTGCCGCAGATCGTGCTGCCGCGCGAGCTCTTGACCAACGAGACCGCGCTGATGGCCACCGTGGCCCGCGGGCTCTCCGTCGTGCGCCTCGGCGCCGTCGTCACCGAGCTGATCAAGCCCGGGCAAGAGCTCGAGCTCGTCGACCTCTTGCGCGCGGCCTTTCTCGGACAGGGTCCGAAAGACGTGCGCACCGAGCTGCTCACCTCGCGCCTGCGCGAAGACGAGCGGCAGTCGGCCCGCATCCTCGCCCAGCAGGCCTTGCAGAACGGCGCCGCCGACGTCGCCAGCACCCTGCAAATCTTGACGCGCGCCTGCGACCGCTTCGCCCTCGTCGCGACGGGTTCTCCGGTGGCGGCGTTGGCGGCGTCAGCGCTGCCGTCGTTGCTGAAAGAGCCGCCGCAGCGGGCGATGATGTTGCTGCAGGGCAGCGTCCGCTCGCTCGAGCTCTGCGCCTTTGCCGCCCGCGACAACGCGTGGCTGCTGCGGCGCCAACAAGGACTCGGCGGCTGACGCTCAAGTCGGGCCGGCGCTCAGGCCGGGCGCTCAGGTCGGGCGCTCAGGTCGGGCGCTCAGGTCGGGCGCTCAGGTCGGGCGCTCAGGTCGGGCGCTCAGGTCGGGCGCTCAGGTCGGGGCGCTCAGTCGGGGCGCTCAGTCGGGGCACTCAGTCAGCGCAGACGGCGTAGGCGGCGCTGACGTAGCCGGCGGGCGACGCGATGCCGTACCAGGTCGTGGTGCCGCGGACGCTCTGGCCGACGACGGTGGCGGTGCGGTCGACGACGTCGCCGGCCACGAGGCTGCCGACGGCGGCCTGCGCGGTCGAGGCCGTCGGTCGCACGTTCAACGTGGCCGCGGTGATGCGGATGTGGGCGCAGGCAGCCGCAGGCGCCGGCGTCGTCGGCGTGACGCGGACGGCGTCGAAGACGACCTGTTCGCCGCTCGCGCCGGTGTTGTCGCCGACGATGACGGATTGGTCGCCGCCAGCGGCGAAGTCGAAGGTGCCGATGACGACGAAGCCGTCTTTGCCGCGTTGGTCGACCGTGACGGTGTCGACGACGCCGCCGTGGCGGACCGCGTAACGCGCCGTGGTCGCCGTCGCGTACGTCGACGACAGCGACGCCGCGATCTCGTAGCGGCCGGCGCGCTCGAAGCGCAGCGTGTAGGCAGCGAAGTTGCTCGGCGTGGCATGGGCCGTCGTGCCCGTCCACACGAGGTCACCGTCGTTGCCGGCGTCTTCGACGGCGCGCAGATAGCGCGGGTCGCCGCCGAGGGTGACGCAGCCGTCGTCTTCGTCGACGACGCGGCCGGCAGCGGCGATGGCTGCGCAGGCGGGGTCCGGTCCGAGCACAGAGGGAAACCGCGCCCGCAGCTGGGGAAGGATGCGCCGCATCGGCACGCCGAGGTTGGTGGTGCCGCGCCCGTTGGTGCTGTTGACGAAGTGGCTGTTGTTGAGGGCGACGACGCGGGTGGTGCCTTTGGCGACGATGGCGCCGCCGCTGCTGCCGCCGAGCATGTCGGCGTCGTGGGTGATGCGGTCGGGGCCGATGCCGCCGGTGATGCGTCCCGGCGACATCTTCTTCACCGGCAGGCAGTCGGGCGTCGTGAACGAGTCGCACTGCTGGTGAAACAGCTGGATGCCAAAGCCTTCGGTGAGGGCGCGGTCGTCGAGGTCGAGGAAGCCGTAGACGTCGCCGGGGCGGCCCTTGCAGCGGACGAGGGCGTAGTCGAGGGCCTCGTCGGCGCCGATGAATTCGTCGCAGACGACGATGCCGGCGGCGACGTCGGTGCGCTCATAGAGAAAGTGCGCGCGCACGTTGGTCGCGAAGTACGCGGTCGGGATGCAATGGCGGTTCGTCATCAAGACGTCGGCGCTGATCAAGAACCCGCTGCAGCGCGCCTGCGCCTCAGGAACGGTGACGTAGGCCGTCGCCCGCGACGCCTTTCGCTCGACCGACGCCGCCGGCAGGTCGATGGCGTCGACCCAGTCGACGGCGCCGACGATGACGCCGCCTTCGACGTTGCTGGCGCCGCTGCCGTCGTCGACGCCGCCGCCGCCGCCGTCGAGGTCGTTTTCGCAGCCAGCGCCGCCGAAGACGGCGGAGACGAGGAACAAGAGCGCGAGGGGGCGAGAGATGCTCACGACTGCTCCTCTAGGGTGCGACAGTGTGCGCCGCAGTCGGATGTTTGGCGGACGGATCGAAAAACGGCCCTCGTCGGGCCGTCGTTCGTTCAGTCAGCGAGGTCGGTCAGGCCGAGAGGGGCTTCGACTCCGTCTCCCACGACGCCGTCTCCATCACTTTGTCGAGGGCCTTTTGCGTGGCGAGCTGGAACTGCAGCTCGTCCATGCGGTTGCCCTTCTTGAAGACCGACTTCACCGTCTTGAGCGGCGAGTTGAGCTCGGTGGCCATCTTCTCGAAGTGGTCTTCGAGCTCGGCGTCGGTGATCTCGATCTTCTCGCGCTTGACGATCTCTTCGAGCAGCAGCGAGATGCGCACCTGGCGCGTCGCCACGGGGCGCGCGTCTTCTTTCAGGCGCTGGCCCTGGGCCTGCCAGAGCATCTCGGCCTGCTGCTGCGGCAAGCGCTGCAAGCGGTCGACGGCGATCTGCTCGGCCTGGCGGTCGATGAGCGAGCTCGGGACGTCGAAGGGGTTCTGCTCGATGAGCGCGCTGATGATGGCGTCGCGCGACTCGTTCTTGGTCTTCTGCTCGGCGACCTTGGCGATCTCGTCTTTGATCATGACCTTGAGCGCGTCGAGGGTTTCGACTTTCTCGCTCACGTCTTTGGCAAATTCGTCGTCGAGGGCGGGCAGCGTCTTCGACTTGATGGTCAGCGGGCGCAGCTTGAACTTCGCGACCTTGTTGCGGTGGGCTTCGATGCGGAAGTCGTCGGCGAGCTTGACGTCGACCTCGACGTCTTCGCCGAGCTTCTTGCCGACGAGGGCCTGCTCGGCCTCTTTGTACGGAAACACGCCGCCGCCGATCTCGATGACGTAGGCGACGCCGCTGAGGCCTTTGACGC
>JANNAY010000785.1:0-2636 GCA_031384945.1 Deltaproteobacteria bacterium | reverse complement strand
GAGATTTCGCGGTAGACCGCCCGCCCATGCGGTTTGTCGCCCTTCTCGCCCTCGCCGTCGTGCCCGTCGTCGTCGCCGCCGCCTGCGTGCCGCCCTACGGCTCGCGCAACTGGCCGCGATCGCGCGAGGCCCGGCCCCGGTTGGTCTTCGACATGGGCGCCGACCTCGGCGACTCGAGCCACTTCTGGGACGCGCCGTTTCCGGCCGACGCGCGGCGCTTGCCCGACGGCGCCCCCGACGTGCGCGGGCTGCCGAACCCGTTCGGCATCTCGTTCGTCGAGAAGAGCAAGCAGGCCGTGATGGACGGGGTGAAGGCCAACGGCGCCGGCTTCTCGCCGTTGTCGGTGGTGAGCTTTCACTTCGACCGGCCGCTGCCGGCGCTGGCGCTGCTGCCGCTGTCGACGACGAAGAAGACCGCGGGCGTGCAGCTGGTGAACCTGACGCCGGGGCGCGTCGGCGAACGCGTCGCCGTCGACGTGCACGTCGTCGTCGAGGGCGACACCGTGCGGCCCGTGGGTTTGTTGCAACTGGCGCCGCTCACCGGACTCTCGCTGTGGCCGGGCACGTGGGCCGCCGTCGTCAAAAAAGACATGGACGGCGACGGCGTCGTCGACGTCGACGGCAGCGTCGTGGTCGACCAACTGCTGCGCGGCATGCACCCCGACCCGTTGTGGCGGGCGACGTTTCAGCCGCTGGTCGAGCACCTGCACGACATCGGCATCGCTGCCGACGACGTCGCAGCCGCCACCGTCTTCACCGTCGCCGAACCCGAAGGCGTGCTGACGCGCCGCTTGCAGGCCCTGCGCAAGGGGCCCGCCCCCGTCGTCAAAGCGCTGCAGCGGGGGCGCGAAGCGGTGACGAAGAAGGCCGCCCTCGTCGAGCTGGTCGGCGTGATCGAGCAGCCGCAGCACCAGCAGGGTGACCCACCGCATCTCTTTGAAGCCGGCGAATTCGTGGTTCAGAAAGATGGTTCACTGGCGGTAACACGCACCGAAGATGCACCGTTTGTTCTCACGGTTCCGAAAGGAAAGATGCCTGCCAAAGGATGGCCGCTCTTGCTGTACGTGCACGGCACCGGCGGCGACGCGCGCCAGGCCATCGACCGCGGGCGGCGGGGGCGGCCGGGCGGTCCGACGGCGCCGGGCACCGGCATGTCGTCGTGGATCGCACCCCTCGGCGTCGGCACCGCTTGCGTCGCCGGCCCCTACAGCCCCGACCGCATCGCCGAACGCGCCCTCGACGGCTATGGCGCCTACACATTTACGAATCCGGCGGCGATGCGCGACAACTTTGGGCAGATGTTGATCGAACATGTGCGCTTTCTGCACATGCTCGACGGGCTGGAGATCGATGCTTCGTTGGTGCCCGAAGTCGACGCCAGCGCCGCTGACTCTGCCGCGGGGGCGGGCGACGGCAAGGTCCGCTTCGACACCTCGCGGCTGCTGATCGCCGGACATTCTTTGGGTAGTTATTTAACAGGTATGCTGGCCGGCGCCCTTGACGGCGTCGACGGCGCCATCTTGAGCGGCGCTGGCGGCACGTGGGTCGAGTTCGCCTTTGGTCCAAAAGACCCCATCGATTTGCAGGGCGTCGTCGAGACGCTGTCGCTGCCGCCGGGCGAAGACCTCGACAAGTTTCATCCCTTCATCGACGTCTTCGAATTCGCCGCCGCGGCCGCCGACAACACGCTCTACACGCGGCACATCTTGCGCGAGCCGTGGCCCGGGCACGGCGCGCCCCACGTGCTCGTCGTCGAAGGACAGCCCGACGCGCAGGTGCCGACGGGTCTGCAGCGGGCGCTGGTGCGCAGCGTCGGCGTCGATCTCGTCGGCGACGACGTCGGCAAACGCTCGATCGACCGACTGCTGCCCGGCCTGCACGCCATCGGACGCGCCGCGCTCGCGGGCCCCGCCTTTGGCAACGTCGTCGTCGACTTCGGCGGCGGCGTCACCAGCAAACGCACCGGCGTCGTCGTCAGGTACGCCGAAGATGGCCTGCTCGACGGACACAGCGTGCTGTTTCAGCGCGAAGACACCCGCCGCGTCTTCGTCGACTTCGTCGGCAGCGTCGTCGCCGGCGAGGTGCCGCGCGTGGACCCATGATCCCTTCGGCGCTACGGTCGCGGCCATGCTCGCCGCGCTCTTGTTGCTCGCCGCCGCCGACCCCGCGCCCGCACTGGTCGCTGGCGGCTGCCGCGTCGCCGTGATGGACCTTGAGAACCAGGGCCTGCCCGCCGATCAGGCGCACTTGCCGAAGGCGCTGACCGAGGCGCTGGCGTCGTCGATCGCGTCGTCGTCGGGCTGCGAGGTCGTCACCCGCCAAGACATCGCGGCGTTGATTGACTTCGAAGCCGAGAAAGCAGCCTGCGGCGGCAGCGTCAGCGACTCGTGCTTGAGCGAGATCGGCAACGCCCTCGGCGTCGAGCGCATGGTCGCCGGATCCATCGCCCGCGTCGGCGCGTCGACGACGGTGACGGCGCGGCTGATGAACCTCAAGGCCGGCAAGGTCGAGCAGCGCGCCGAAGAGACCACCGGCGACGACTCGCAGCTGCGCACGGCGACGCAGAACGTCGGCAGGCGCTTGTTCGGCAAAGCAGCTGTGCCGTTGACGACGACGACCGCGCCGCCGCCGTCGTC
>JANNAY010000737.1:0-3030 GCA_031384945.1 Deltaproteobacteria bacterium | reverse complement strand
GCGCGCCCGCCGCGTCGCCGTCCGCGCGCCGCCGAGCATCGATCTGATCGCCCTGCACGTCGCCGCGGCCCGCGAAGGCGTCACCCTTGCGCCGCTGCACCTGCGGCTGCGCCCCGAGCAACAACAAGCGCTCGCAGACTCCATCGACGCCGTCATCGTCGACGACCTCGAAGCCCTCGCCGATGACGCCTGTGACGCCCCCGACATCGCGCACGGCCAGACCATCAGCAACGACATCGACGACGCGCACGAGACGCTGCTCTTCACCTCGGGCACCACCGGCGCATCGAAAGCCGCGCGCATCTCGATGCACAACCTGGTTGTGCACTCACGCGCCGCCTGCGCCGTCGTCGACGCCGCCGCAGACGACACCTGGCTGTTGTGCCTGCCGCTCTTTCACATCGGCGGCATCGCCATGATGTGGCGCGCGCTCTTCACGGGTGCTGCGCTGCGCGTGCAGGCCGTCGTCGACGTCGACGTCATCGCCGCCCTCTTTGCCGACGGATCCGTGCAGCACGCGTCGCTGGTGCCAACGACGCTGCAGGCGCTGCTGCCGAAGCTGACGTCGGTGTCGCCCGCGCTGAAGGCCGTGCTCATCGGCGGTGGCCCCGTGTCCGCCCACCTGCTCGCCAGCGCCCGCGCCCGCGGCCTGCCGGCGGTGTGGACCTGGGGCATGACCGAGACGACGTCGCAGGCAGCGACAGCGTCGACGTCAGACGCGCCCGCGTCAAAGGCGCGGCCGCTGCCAGGCGTGACGATCCGCATCGTCGACGACGACAAACGCGACGTCGCTGCCGGCGTCATCGGCAACGTCGTCGTCAAATCCGACGCCGTCTTCGCTGGCTACGTCGACAGCGACGCCGCCGAATTCGCCGACGGCTTCTTCGTCACCGGCGACCTCGGCGTCGTCGACGACGACGGCGCCCTCGCCATCGTCTCGCGGCGCACCGACTTGATCTTGAGCGGCGGCGAGAACCTCTACCCCGTGCAGATCGAAGAGGTGCTCTTGCGCTGCCCCGTCGTCATCGACGCCGCCGTCGCCGCTGTCGACGACGCCACATGGGGACAACGCCCACACGCCGTCGTCGTGCTGCGCGCCGACACCGATGTGAATCTGGTGCGGTCGTGGGCGGCAGCACACCTCGCGCGCATCCAGATGCCCGACTGCGTCCACGTCGTCGAAGCGCTGCCCAGAAACGCCCTCGGCAAGCTCGATCGGCGGGCACTGCGAGACGTCCTCAAGTCGCTGCTCGCCAGCCCGATGTCCGAAGCAGCGCGCTGAATCACGGCGCCACGGGGCGAAGAGATGACCTTCAGCTATGACGACTCTTGCTGGCCGATCCTCGTCGTCACGGCGCCAGCGCGCGCGGCCGAAGACGCCGAGCTGCGCAGCCACCTGCGCCGCCTCGGCGCCTACCTCGAGCGCGGCGTCTGCGCCGTCATCGTCGACAACAGCCGCGCACCGGCGCCGACGTTGAAGCAGGCAACGCTGACGGCGCAGGCCCGCGCCGACGACGAGCGGCGTTACCCCGGACGCCAGCTCGTGCGCGTGGTCGTCGGCGAACGCGGCCCCTTCGCCACTGTCGACGACGCCTTCGCCTTCTGCCTCGCGCGCATCGCGCAGCACGCAGCGCAAACACCGTTTGACGCCCGCTCAGGCGCAATGCCGTTTCGCCGCGCTGCCTGAAGAAACCTAGAAGAGGCCGCCCTGCGTCTTCTCTTGCTCCAGCTCGGAGTCAGAGAGCACGTCGGTGCGCAGCAGATACTTGGCCGTGGCATCGCTGCGGACTTCGACGAGGTGTTCACCTTCGCGAAAGACCTTCTGTTCTTCGACAAAGATGCCCTGCTCGTTCGAGTCGGCAAAGATATCGCTGCCCTGCGACTCGAAGCGAAACGAATCAACGCACGCGGGCTCTTGCCAGATGATCTCAGTGTCGGCGCCGGGGCCGAGCTGCTCGCGCCAGTAGAGCGAGATGCGGATCGTCGCTTCGCCCTCAGTCGGCACGATCAACGAGACGGTGCCGGGAAATTCTCCCTCGAGGTAGCGCTCTTCTTCGGTGAACTTGCAGCCCGCTGTCGTGTTGCACACGGGGATCTCGAGATCGCAGGTGTCGAGCACGCGCTTGCCAATGAAGGCTGCCTCTGAGCCGAAGCTGCAGCCGCCCAGGGCGGTGACGACGACGAACGGAAAGAGAAAAATTCGCTGCATCGGGCTCACTCGAAGAGGACGAAGCGGAAGTCGTCGACCAGCTGATCAGAGATGTTTGGATCTTTGAAGTCGGGCGACAAGAACGTGTAGTTAAACTGCGCGACGCGAAAGATGCCGAACGCGTTCGGCGCGCCCTTTGGCACCTGGCCGAAGAAAATTCTGACGTCGTTGTGTCCCTTGCCAAGCACGCCGTTCTCGGCGGCGAGGGTCTCGGTCAACGTCACGTTGCGCACGCGAAAGTCGGTGCACTGGCGTTCGGCCGACGCGACACGCAGCAGCTCGTCGCGCGAGTTCGGCGGCAAGAGCTGCGCCGTGATGGCGACAGTCACCTGGCGATCACAGGGGTTGGTCGGCTGACCGGTGCAGGCCGCCGGCAAGACGTAGACGCCGTCTTCGCCGACGTCGACGGCGCTGCCGAAGTCGGCTTCGGCGGCGTCGCGCCAGGCGAGCAAGGTGCGGCCGTTGCCGTTGCGCAAGAACGACATCGCGCCGTTGCCAGTGTTGGCGAGAAAGCCGATGTCTTCGACGACGACGCCGGTGATGGTGCGTGGTTGGGTGGTGAACAGCAGGCTGCGCACGCCGAGGTCGACCTCGCGGTAGAGGTAGGCGAGCTGCGTGCGCGTCTTGCTGTCGGCCGAGCGCGGGTCTGTGTGGGCGCGCAGCTCGTCGATGTTGGGCGTGCCGTCGAAGTCAGAGTCGGCGAGACCGTCGTCGGTCAGAAAGTTGGTGCCGTTCAGCGCTTCGAGAGGATCGGGCAAGCCATCGCGATCGCTGTCGAAGAGCGTCGGGTCGAGGCGCAGCAGCTGCTCTTCGCAGTCGAG
>JANNAY010000732.1:0-4691 GCA_031384945.1 Deltaproteobacteria bacterium | reverse complement strand
GGGCTGACGTTTCTGCACATCTCACCGAAGCGGGCCTCATGAATGTGGCGCCCCCTGCCCATGGGCTCAGGATTGGTCACATCGCGCGAGGCGCGAGAACCATTCCGTTGCCCGCGCCGCAGAGCCCCCAGTACCCCCGCTGCGCGGGGGCAAAGCCATCTCCCGCCCATCCCCTGCCCGGGCGTCTCAAGGGGGTGGGCACCGTGGAATTTGGGTTTGCCCCCGCGCAGCGGGGGTACTGGGGGCTCTGCGGCGCGGGCAACGCAAGGCGACGACGTGGTTCCGCGTGCCTCGCGATGTGACCAATCGTGAGCACGGGGTCAGGGGTGCATCGCGCTTGAGGCCCGCTTCGAGGAACCTATGCCTTCAGCGACGACGATCCCGAGATGTGACGAAAGACGAATCCTGAGCCCATGGGCGCGGCCGCAACATCTTCGATCCCCGTTTTGCATCGGCCGCTGTGGGGGCCTGCATCGATCACCGAAGCTGATCGCCAACGCTGAGGCCCGCTTCGGTGAGAGAAGTGACGAATGCTCAGCCCATGGGCGCGTCCACATTCATGAGGCCCGTTTCGGTGTGCCCACCAACAAAAAAGCAGAAGCGCTCTCACGCTTCTGCTTGATTGTGAGACGCAAACTGCGCCAGCGAATTACTTGGCGAAGGTGCGAACCTTGGCGACCAGGGCCTTCACGACCTCGGGCTTGTCTTTGAGATCGACGTTCGGGACCATCATCGGGCTCTTGCCGACAGCAACGCCGCCTTCGACGATGACCTTGGCGAGGTAGTTGTCGTCGATGGACGCCTGCCAGGCCTTGTCGGTGTAGTCGCGGGGCTTGGGCGTCAGCGAGGCAGCGGCGATGCCGTCGCCCTTGCCAGACACGCCGTGGCAGGCCGCGCAGCGGGTGTTGAAGATGGCATCGGCCTCGGTCGCGGCCGCAGCCGGGTCGACGGCGACGGCGACGGGCGTCGGCGCGGTCTCGACCGGCTTCGGGGTTTCGACCTTGGGCGTCTCGACAGGCTTCGGCATCTCAACCGGCGCCGGCGGATCGGAGCAGGCAGCGAGGGCGGCGACGAGGGCAACAGCGGTGAAGAGCTTCATCATTTGGGTTCGAGACCTCCGACCCGGGATGTGGCCTCTCACCACTGCGGCGACAACGTGGAGGATTGCCGCAGCAGCGCCGGTCGCAAGATCGTGAGCGCGTCGTTGCCGCAGACGGCGCGGTCGACGACGTCGAATTTGACGGCTGCGTTGACGTCGACGACGCCGAGAGCGGCGAAGACAGCGACGCCGTCGCCGCCGATGACGACGGGGGCGGCGAACCACCACACCTCATCGACGACGCCAGCGGCGACGAAGGCAGAGGCGACGCCGGGGCCGGCTTCGACCAGCACCGAGGTGAGCCCGCGCTGCTGCAGGCGGCGCAGCACCATGGCGACGTCGTCGCTGTCGTCGACGATGAGCACGTTGTTGTCGGCGAAGACCTTCGCCGTCACAGGCACACGCCGCCGCCGATCGAGGATGACGCGCAGCGGATCGTGTCCCCCGTCGATGCCGCGCACGGTGAAGGCGGGGTCGTCGGCGACGACGGTGCCGCTGCCAGAGACGACGCCGTCGACGACGTCACGCAGGCGGTGCACGAGGGCGCGGCTCTCGGGTCCTGTGATCCAGCGCGACGAGCCCGTCGTCGTCGCGATCTTGCCGTCGAGCGAGGTGGCGACCTTGAGCACCACGTAGGGCCGTTGTTGTGTCTGCGTCACAGCGAACGGCTGCAAGATCGCCGCGCACCAATCGGCGTCGGCGCCAGCAACGACGTCGACGACGATGCCGGCGTCGCGCAGCTTCTGAAGGCCGCGCCCGTTCACAACCGGGTTGGGATCGACGGCGCCGACGACGACCCGGGCGACGCCTTCGCGGATCAAGCGGTCGACGCAGGGGGGCGTGCGTCCGTGGTGGCTGCAGGGCTCGAGGGTGGTGAAGACGGTGGCGCCCTTCGCCTGGCCGGGGGCGAGCTGATCGAGGGCTGTGATCTCGGCGTGGCGTTTGCCGGCGGCTTCGGTGGTGCCAGTGACGACGACGCCATCGACGCAGACGACGACGCAGCCGACGGCGGGGTTCGGCGACGTGCGCGCGAAGCCCTTGACGGCGCAGGCGACGGCGCGGCCCATCGTCGTCGACGGCGGCGCCCGCAACAGATGTTGGTACGCGGACAACACTCAGGCCTCGGCGGGCTTCTTCGGCTTCAAGGCCTCGAGCTCGCGGGCGAATTCGTCGACGTCTTTGAAGGAGCGGTAGACAGAGGCGAAGCGGACGTAGGCGACCTCGTCGACGTCTTTGAGACAGCTCATCACCTGCTCGCCAAACCAGCGCGACGACAGCTCGCGCTCGCCCAGCTCGAGGGCGCGCTTCTCGATCTCGATGGCGAGGCGGTCGATGACCGCGCTCGGCACCGGCCGCTTCTCACACGCGCGGCTCATGCCAGCGACGAGCTTCTGCCGGTCGAAGGGGACCCGCGTGCCGTCTTTTTTGACGACGCTGAGCGGCATCTCTTCGAGGCGCTCGTACGTCGTGAAGCGCCGCGCGCACCCCGTGCAGTTGCGGCGACGACGAATGGCGCGGCCGTCGTCGGTCTCTCTCGAGTCGACCACGCCATTGTCGTTGGATCCGCAAAAGGGGCATTTCATGGTGGATGAACCGCGAGCGTGCGCTCAGTCCAGTCGCTTCAAGAGGTCGGCGTAGAGAGGAAATTTCTTGGTCAACGCGTGAACCTCGCTCTTGACGCCGCTCAAGACAGCTTCATCGTTCGGCGCCTTGAGCACGCGGGCGATGAGGTCGGCTACGACGTCCATCTCGGCCTCTTTGAAGCCCCGCGAGGTGACCGCCGGCGAGCCGACGCGGATGCCCGAGCTGACCATCGGCGGGGCCGGGTCGTAAGGGATCATGTTTTTGTTGACGGTGATGTCGGCTTTGCCGAGGGCTTCTTCGCCTGCTTTGCCGGTGACGTCGCCGCCGCGCAGGTCGAGCAACATCAGGTGGTTGTCGGTGCCACCGGTGGTCAGCTTGTGGCCGCGCTTCATCAGGCCAGCGGCGAGGGCGGCGGCGTTCTTGATGATCTGCGCCTGATACACTTTGAATGATGGATCGAGCGCTTCTTTGAACATCACCGCCTTGGCGGCGACGACGTGCATCAGCGGGCCGCCCTGGGCGCCGGGAAACACGCGCGAGTCGATGGCCTTCTGGTGGTCAGACGTGCAGAGGATCAGGCCGCCGCGCGGACCGCGCAGCGTCTTGTGCGTCGTCGTCGTCACGAAGTCGGCGTGCGGCACCGGCGAGGGGTGCAGTCCCGCGGCGACGAGGCCGGCGATGTGGGCCATGTCGACGAAGAAAAAGGCGCCGACCGACTTCGCGATTTGCGACATGCGGGCGAAGTCGATGGTGCGCGGGTACGCCGACGCGCCGGCCACCAGCATCTTCGGCTTGTGCTCTTTGGCCAGCCGCTCGACCTCGTCGTAGTCGATCGTCTGGTCGCTCTCTTTCACGCCGTAGCCAACAAAGTTGTACAGTCGACCCGAGAAGTTCACCGCGCTGCCATGGGTCAAATGACCGCCCATGTCGAGGCGCATGGCCAGCACGGTGTCACCCGGCTTCAAGACGGCGGTGTAGACGGCGAAGTTGGCGCTGGCGCCGCTGTGGGGTTGCACGTTTGCGTGCTGCGCGCCGAAGATCTGCTTGGCGCGGGCGATCGCGATGGATTCAATTTCGTCGTAGAAGACGCAGCCGCCGTAATAGCGTTTGCCGGGGTAACCCTCGGCGTATTTGTTGGTGAGAATTGTGCCCTGCGTCTCGAGCACCGCGCGGCTGACGAAGTTCTCGCTGGCGATGAGCTCGAGGCCCTCTTCTTGGCGCTGGTGCTCTTTCTTGATCAGCGCGTAGACGTCGGGGTCGGTCTCTTTGACGTGCTGCAGGTGGTTGCCTGTCTGGGCCGTCGAATTTGTCGTCGTCACTGGGCACCGCCTTCGGTGCCGTCCGGGGCCTTGGTCATCGACCAGTGCACCAACAGCCGGTTGCAGGCGGGGCAGGCCTCGACGACCTGGCCCTTCTGGATCTGGATGACCAGCTGCGGCGGCACCGCGCGGTGGCAGGCGCCGCAGCTGTCTTTGACGTCGATGATGGCGACGCCGACGCCCTGGCGCTTGTTGGCGATGACGTCGTAGCGCTTGATGACGGGGGCCGGCAGCTTGTCGAGCAGCGCTTTCTTCGCCGTCGAGAACCCGGCGAGCTCGGTCTTGAGGGCCGTGACGTCGGCGTCGATCTTCGACCACTCGCCCTTGGCCTCGGCGTCAGCGCTGTTGAGCTTCTTTTTCAAGCCAGCGATGTCTTTGTCGCTGGCCTCAATGCTCTCCATCTGTTCGATGACCTCGTCTTCGAGGCGCTTGATGGCCCGCTTGGCGCCGCCGATCTCAGACGTCAGCGCGGCGTGCTCGCGCTCGCCCTTGAGCTCGTTGGCCCGCGACTCCCACTTGCGAATTTTCGCGCGTTCGTCGGCGGCCTCGGTCTCCATCTGCTTCTTCGCCGAGTTCGCCGTCGTCTTCTTCGCGGTCGCCGACTCGAGGTCGCTCTTGACCTTGCTGGCGGCGACGTCGGCCTTCTTTGCGGCGACGGGCAGGGTCTCGAGCTTGTCGGCGACGATCTT
>JANNAY010000728.1:0-2161 GCA_031384945.1 Deltaproteobacteria bacterium | reverse complement strand
GACGACGGTGGCGGGCTCCGTCGCCGTGGGCGTCGGCGTGGCCGTCGTCGCCGCAGGCGTCACCTGGGGCGTCGTGCTGTTGACGTCCGATCCCGAGGCGTCGTCGTCGTCAGCACCGCCCCCTGCCCCGCCGGCTCCGTAGTCGGCTCACCCGACCAAGCCCGGCACCAGCCCGCGAAAGCGCTCGATCGCAGCGTCGCGCACGTGCTCGTAGAAGGCGGCGTCGTCGACGTGGGCGCGGGCCTTTGCGTCGAGAAACGACAGCGCTGGTTGCCACTCTTCGAGCGGCGGCAGGTGCAAGGCAAAGAAGCCCGGACGCTGCTCTTCGAGGGTGATGCCGCTCAGCCGGATGGCGGGCGACCCGCTGTTGTCGATGAGCTCGACGACGACATCAGCGGCGTTGCCGACGCGCCGCAACAGCAGCCGCATGCGACCCGCTGGCGGCGCCGACGGCAGCAGCGCAGGCGCCTTCTTGAACGCCGTCAGGCCGAGCGCCGAGGCGTCGCGGCTCTTGTCGAGCAAGTCGAGCGGCGAGGCGACGACGCCAGCGCCGAAGCGGGCGACCTTTGTGTAAATCGTGGTCGTCTCGAGCCGCAGGTGACCGAGCAGCTTCTGGATGAAGCGCACGTCGACGCCATGCTCGAGCAGGTGGGTCGCGAATGAGTGGCGCAGGCTGTGGCACGTCGCCGTCACCGACAGCTGCGCGAGGCGGACGGCGCGGGCCATCCACCGCTGGGCGGTCCGTGCGCAGACGTGACGACGTGGGTCTTCGCGCGACGGAAAGAGAAAGTCTTCGGGCCGCGCGCTGCGGCCGAGGCGTTCGAGCAACGGCACGAGGCTCTCGGGCAGCGCGACGATCCGATCGCGGCGTCCCTTGCCTTGCACGACCTTGAGCTGGCGGCGGTCGACGTCGACGTCGCCGAAGCGGACGCGCGTGCCTTCAGAGACCCGCATCCCCGTCGCGTAGAGCAGCGAGAGAAACAGCTTCTCGCTCAGCGACGGCGCCGCGACGAGCAAGCGCTGCACAGCCTCCGTCGACAGCACCGTCGGCAGGCGGTGGCTGCGCCGCGGCGTGACGAGCCCGAGCGTGATGCCGCGACGACACATCTTGTCGAACGCCGTCCGCAGCGCCGACAGGTGCACGGACACCCACGACGATGATGCCCCGCCGTCGACCAGCAGCTCGAGCCAGTCGCGGACGTCTTCGCGGGTGGCGGTGTCTGGCGGCCGTCCGAGCCACTCCAAGAACCCATGCAACACAATGCGGTACGACTTGCGCGACTTCGACTGATAAAATCGAATTTTCAGTTCGCGATCGATTCGTCCAACGAAGACGTCGCTGCTGACCTCGCCGGCGCCGAAGTCGACGACGGCCAAGCCGCTGTCGCAGTGGTCGACGACGCCGACGTAGGGGGCGTAGCGGCCGACAGGGCGGCGGTAAGCTTTGCCGGAGACGTAGATGGCCATGGGTGGAACTCCTTCCCCTGATCCACCGTTCGACCCCCCTTTTTGGTGCACGATCTCGGCAAGAATCAACGAGGGCTGTCGACGTCGATCAGAAAAATTTCCGCGCCCCCAGTCAACCAAGATCGACCGCATGTGCCACCCTTGGCGTCTCCGCTACTTTGCGACACGATGCCGCCCAGACCCCCGTTCGCGCTCCCTGACGACGCTCACCGGTTGACACCTCTCTCGCTTTCGGCGGAGCCTTCCGCGTGCAAAGCGTCGCTGTTTCAGGGGGTAATCAAATGCGTGTGTTTGGTCGCAATTTAAAACTGATAGCTACTCGCCAGGTCTCCCGACTATCGATCTGTGGACTTATCGGGCTTATTTGCGCATGCGCTCCTGACCGCGATCCGCTCACGCTTGCAAAAGCCGTCACGGAGGACCACGAGCAGTTCCTACGCTATCTTTCGGCCTCCTCGAAAAAGCTCAACACCGAGCGGCAGTTTGTTCCTCCGGCACGCACGTTGACCGACGTTCATTGCGAATTAGCTCCGTGCGACAGCCAACTCCATGCTCGCGTGCGCTGTTTGGGCCAAGGCGAAGAACAGTTTGTGCTGATGGCGTTGGAAGATGGCAGGTGGCGCGTCACGAGTTGGCAGGCGCTCGACGGAGCTTTCGACCCCTTCGATCGCGACTCCTTCACGGGGGCTGTTGA
>JANNAY010000688.1:0-1735 GCA_031384945.1 Deltaproteobacteria bacterium | reverse complement strand
GGGCGCGTCAGGTGGGCAACGCGCTGGGCGCCCTCGACGACAAAAACAGCAAGATCGTGCCGTGGCAGCGGGTGGTGAACGCCCGCGGCTTCTTGTCGATCCGCGGGCAGTTCATGGGCAAAGAGACGCAGCGGGCGATGCTGCGCAGCGAAGGCGTCGCCGTCGACGACGAATTCGTCGTCGAAGACTTCGCCGGCCGTCGTTGGTCGTTTCCGCCGCCTTCGCTGTAGGGTCGATTCATGCTGTTCGCCGCCGTCGTCGCCGTCCTCGTCTCCGCCGCGCCCGCGGCTTCTTCGACGACGTCTCCTGCGGCGCCTGCTGCGGTTGATCCGTCGGCGAAGGGCGCTGAGCTGCTCGAGCGGGCGAAAAAGGCCGAGCGCGAGCTCGAGTATCCGCAGGCGAAGACGATTCTCGTCGAGCTCTTCTCGACGGCGGGCGTCAGCGAAGACGCGCTCATCGAAGGACACCTGCTCGCCGGCGCCATCGAGCGCGTGCTCGAGAACGACACCGAAGCGCGGCTGCACTTTCTCTATGTGCTGCGCCGTCGTCCGGCCTACGTGCTCGCCGAAGATGCGCCGCCGAAGGTGCGCAATTTTTTTGAGCTCGTGCGCGAAGAACTGAAGGCCGAGCAGAAGCCCGAGCCCACCAAGGCGCCTGAGACGACGCCTGCGCCGGCGCCGAAAGAGACGTCGTTGGTCGGTCCGATCGTCGCTGGTCTGGGTGGGGCTGTCGCCGTCGCGTCGCTGGCCACGGCGATGGTCGGCGAGAGCACCTTCGCCGACGCCAAAGCCGACTTCAAAGACCGCGAAGGCGGCCGCACCCTCGCCCTCGCCGGCTGGACGGGCGCCGCCATCGGCGTCGGCGTCGGCGTCGCTGGCGCGGTCTTGTGGGTCAGCGAATAGCGTCGAGCGATCGCGCGGGCGGTCCGTCGTAGCCGCCTTCGGGCGAGATGATCTTGCCGCGCTGCTGTTGCTCGACGTGGTGGGCGGCCCAGCCCGGCAGCCGCGCCGCGTAGAAGCAGGCCGTGTGAAACGTCCGTGGCACGCCGAGCGTCGCGTAGAGGGCGGCGGCGTAGAAGTCGACGTTGGCGAAGAGCTTTGGATTTCCCTGCGCGCGCACGTGGTCGTCGAGGGCGATGGCTGTGTCGACGAAGCGCCGGTTCTGTCGTCGATCAGCGGCGCGCTCACACAGCGCCCGCAGCACCGCCGACCGCGGATCGCGCGACGTGTAGATGGGATGCCCGAAGCCCGGCACCTTCTTCTTCTGCGCCTTCTGCAAAGCGAACCACGCCGGCACCTGCGACGGATCGCTCAGCGCCTCGAGCACCGCGCCGACGTCGGAAGAGGCGCCGCCGTGCAGCGGTCCTTCGAGCGCGCACAAGCCTGCCGTGATCGACGACGACAGCGGCGCGCCCGTCGACGAGCACACGCGCACCACCAGCGTTCCAGGATTCAACGCATGATCGAGGTGGCAGACGAAGCAGCGGTCGAAGTCGCGGACGTCGTCGTCGTCGACGGCTTCGTCGGAGATGCCTCTGAGGATGCGCGCGGCATACGAGCCGTGATCGACGAAGCGCCCGCGCAAGCGCGAGACGGCGCGTCCGCAGGCGCCGGCGAATTCGACGACGGCGCTGGCGTCGTGCGGCGCGTCAACGTCGGTGATGGCGCGGCGCAGAGAGGCAAAGACGTGGGCGCCGACGTCGACGGCGGGCACGCGCGCGTTGATCAAAGAACTT
>JANNAY010000686.1:0-4082 GCA_031384945.1 Deltaproteobacteria bacterium | reverse complement strand
AGCAGTCGGAGCAGTCGGAGCAGTCGGAGCAGTCGGAGCAGTCGGAGCAGTCGGAGCAGTCGGAGCAGTCGGAGCAGTCGGAGCCTCGGCCTTCTTTTTCAGCAGCCGCCGCGACTCTTCACGCAAGGTCGCGCGGGGCGTGACCTCGGGCAGCGGCATGCTCTCGGCGACGGCGCCGGTGTAGCGGTGCGCGAGGCCGGCGAGCACGCGGCGCAGCTCGGCAGGCGTGACGGGCAGGTCGAGCCAGGCGTCGACGTTGGCGCGGCGCAAGGCCTCGTCGCGGGCCGTGGGCGAGACCACGCCCGAATTCAGGAGACATATTCCGACGTTGCGGCCCTCGAGCAGGGTGCGCAGCTCGCGGGCGAGGGCGATGCCGTCTTTCTTGCTGAGCCAGGCGTCGAAGCAGACGACGTCGAAGCGGATGGTGTTGAAAGCCTGGCTGGCGGCGACGCCGTCGGCGGCGACCAGCACCTCGAAGCCGTAGAGCGTGAGCGCGCGTTCAAAGAGCGCCGAGACGCCGGGGTCGCGCACGGCCAACAGCAGGCGAATCACGCGGCGCCTCTCACGCCGGCGACTCGATGGCGGCGAGCTGGGCCACGAGGGCGGCGTCGGCGAAGAGCAGCTCGACGCTGCCGACGCGCAACAGCTTGCCGGCGACGAGCACGACGGGGTCGCCGCGGCCGCGGGCGGGCACGGCGGCGCCGTCGAACGCGGTGCCGTTTCTCGAGTCGGCGTCTTGCACCGTCCAGCGATCGCCGTCGCGCAAGAGGCCGGCGTGAAACGTCGACACCGACGCGTCGGCGATGACGACGTCGCTGCTCTTGGCGCGTCCGAGGGTGACCGGCGGCGCAGCCGTCAGCAGCGGGTAGACTACGCTCTCGCCCAAGACGAAGTGGCCGCCGGCGACGGCGACGACGGCGACGGTCTTGAGCTGTCCTTGCTTCACCTTGTCGGCGCCGCTCTTGATCAAGAAGGCGTCACCGTGGCGGGCGCGAAAGGCAGCAGCGTCGAGGGCGCGGGCGTCGTGGGCCAGCGTCGCGAGGGGCAGGGCCGGCAGCGCGGTCACCCCACGACGTTGTGGTTCGCCCGTCGCGCCCGTCAAGGGCGCGCACCCGCTTGCACCGTTGTCTCGTCGACGTTGCGTCAGAAGGCGGAGCGCATCCCACACCCAGAGCGCGTCAGAGGCGGCGAAAGCGGCGCAGCCACAGCTTGTCTTTGCTGTCGCAGACGACGGCGACCACGCAGGCGTCGTCGACGGGAAAGCAGGCGAAGCAGCGGCCCGGCCAGGCGATGGGCGAGGTGCGCGGTCCGTCTTTGGTGACGCGGTCGCCGTGGCCGCTCCACACCGCGTCGCCAGCGAGGACGACGTCGTCGAACTCGTGGCCGAAGCGGTCGTCTTCGACGAGGTCGGGCAGGCGCAGCCAGCGCCGCGACGTCGGCGCCGACTCGCCCCACGTGATCAACCAGGTGGCGCCGAAGACCGAGACGACATGGTGCGCGTGCTCGGCGCGGTCAGGAGCGCTGCCGCCCGACGGGTAGCGCGGCAGCCAGATCACGCTGGCGCGGGCGTCGTTGACGCTGGCGACGCCGCCGCGGCCGTCGGCGTTGATGACGCAGACGGAGACGACGCCGCCGACGAAGAAGACGCCGCTGACGGAGGCGACGTCGAGGGCGACCGCGGCGCCGCCGTCGACGACGACGCTGTAGGCGATGTTGCCGTCGGCGTCGGCGCGTTCGACGACGACGGCGAAGTGGTCGCCGCTGCTGTCGATGGCGCCGCCGACGAACGCGACGCCGTCGCCGATGACGACGTCGACAGCGGCGACGACGCGGCCCTTCTTCTCTCCAGCGCTGTGTTCGACGAGCTGTCCGTCGCCCTGCAGCACGCGCAATGTGTCGGCGTCTTTGAAGCGGGCGGCGAGGGGCCTGACGGCGACGGGCACGCTGTAGACGACGGTGAGCGTGGCCAGGTCGTACACGTCGTAGGTGTTGGACTTCTTGCCAGGCAAGGCGGCGCGCGCCCCGCGAAAGACGTCGGCGGTGCCGGGTCTTTTGAGGGCGACAGCATCGCCGTCGCTGCGCCACAGCTCGCGCGGGCTCTGTTGCAGCAACGCCGTGGCGAATTCGCCGAGCGCGGCGCCGGCTTCGACGCAGGTCTGCAGCAGCTCGGTCGACGTAGGCACGCCGTACTTCTGCGACAGCAGCGCCTTCAGCGGCGCCCACGTCTCTTTCTCTTTCTTCGCCGCGCTCTTGAAGAGCGCCTGCGCGGCCGCAGCGTCGTCGTTGTTGGCGCGGGCAGCGTCGAGGGCGTCAGCGATGGAGCGGAGGACGTCGGCGGTCATGACACCTGCGCTACCACGACCCGGCGGTCATGAGCCCGCGGGGTCGACGCGGTAGACCTTGGCGAGGGCGCCGTAGACGTCGGGCAGGCGCTTCTTCAAGCGCGCCGGCTGCTCGAAGAAGACCTCGGTGGCGACGGCGAAAAATTCGGCTTCGTTGGTGGCGGCGTAGGCGCGCAGCACGCCGGTGTCGGGGCTCTTTTGCATGGCGAGAAAGGCCCGCGACAACGCATGGGCAAACGAGCGCACCTCGGCGGGCGTGTCGATCTGCGGTGTGCCGTCGAAGCCGCCGTCGGCCGCGTCGAGGATGTGGGCGAGCTCGTGCAGGGCGACGTCGTGGCCGTCGTCGGCGTCGGCGAGGCCCTGCGTCACGGCGTTCCACGACAGCACGACGGTGCCGAACGGATGCGCGAGGCCGAGCACGCGCGCGCCCTGCTGGGTCTCGCGCGGGTCGAGCTCGACGTGCTGCAGGTCGCCGCGCACGAGCACGACGCTGCCGAGGCCATCGAACACGTCGAACGAGAGGTTCATCGACAAGCGGGCGGCGCAGCCCGAGACGACGACGCGCATCTCTTCGGTGAGCTCGAGGTCGGGGCCGCCTTCGAAGCGCTTCTCCCACGCGAAGACCTTCAAATGGTCGAGGAAGCGCCCGCGGGCTTTGTCGTCGTAGGCGGCGGCGAAGCGCAGCTTCTTGTCAACGGTGGGCAACCACGACGGTGGAAACGGCCGCTGCAGCAGCCGCGCGCGCTTCGCCCGCCGCAGCATCGATCCGATCATGGACGCCCGCCGACGACGTTCACCGGCAGCGTGTTCGGAGGCAGGACAGCGGTGGGCAGCAAAACGACCTCGTGGACAGCTCTGCGGTATCACGACCACATGCGCTTCGCCGTCGCCGTGCTCGTCGCCGTCACCACCGCCACCGTCGCCGGCCCCGCCGCCTCACACACCGAGAGCGCCGCCACCGTCGACGAAGACCTGCAGCGCACGGTGCTGAACGGAACGTGGAAGCGCCACGCCGGCAACGACGACGCCTACGTTCGAGCCGACGTCGACCTCGCTGCCGACCGCGCTGCCGACCGCGCTGCCGACGGCGCCGGCTGGGAAGACGTCGCGGTGCCTGGCTGGTGGAACCCAGATACCTTCGAACCGCCGGTGGTCACGGGCTGGTTCACGGTGCGCACCGTCGTCAACGTCGACTGGGTCAAGGTGCCCGGCGGCGCTCAGCGGTGGGAGTCGTTGCGTCCGTCGCTCGCGTTGCAGGGCGCCGGCGACGTCTACGAAGTCTGGGCCGGCGGCCAGAAGATCGGCGGGTTCTCGTCGGCCGAGCCGCTGCACCTCGAGTACCCGCGGCCGCAGGCGTGGCCGATCCCGGTGACGGCGGTGCAGAACGACAAGCTGGTGATCGCGCTGCGCGTGTGGCGCAGCCCCGACCTCGCCAAATTCGGCGTCAAAGCCTTCGGCACCGACGGCATCGCCGGCGACGTCGTCATCGGCCGCGCCGCCGAGCTCGAGCCCGAGATGCAGAAGCTCGCGCTCTTGCACCAGCGTGGACAAAACGCCGTCGGCCCGTTGGGGGCCATTCTGATTTTCGTCGGCCTGTACCACTTGCAACTGTTTCGTCGCCGTCAGCAACTTCGAGAGTATCTCTGGTTGGGCCTGCTGCTGGTGTCGATCGGCCTGATCTCGACCGTGCACACCTGGTGGTGGGACATCGTGACGACGGACGAGGTGCTGCGCATCCGC
>JANNAY010001586.1:0-3421 GCA_031384945.1 Deltaproteobacteria bacterium | reverse complement strand
GGTGCCATCGCCGTCGTCGGTGGCGGCGCCGCGGCCGTCTACACGAGCCAGCAGTTCTTCGCGTACCAGGGCTTCGTCGACGACTTCAACGCCGCGGTCGACGACGGCGATGGCAAGGCCGCCACCACCGCGCGCGCCAACGGCGAGCTGCAGGGCGAGGCGTGGAACAGCTACGGCATGGTCACCACCGTCGTCGGCGCCAGCCTCGCCGCCGCTGGCGTCGTCGCCATCGGCGTTGGCGCCGGCATGTTGCTCTTTCCTGGTGAAGAGTGATGCGCAGCGTCGCCGTCGCCGCCGTCGTCGTCGCCTGCGGCGGTTGCGTCCTCGACATCGACGCCGATTTCACGGCCTGCGACGACGGCTCCCTCGACTGCGTCGGCGCAGAAGGCGAAGGCGAAGAAGGCGAAGAAGGCGAAGGCGAAGGCGAGGTCGACCCCTGCGCCGTCATCGACGTCGTCACCGTCGGCGACGTCGAGGTCGACGACGAAGACGAAGACCTCGTCGAACGCATCGAGGGCAACGTCATCGTCGACGCCCCTGACGAGCTGAACTTTCCCAACCTGTGCGAAATCACCGGTGACCTGATCGTCGACGGCAGCCAGCGCGTCGAGATCATCCGCTTTCCGCGGCTACGGTCGGTCGGCGGCAAGGTTCGCGTGGTCAACACCGCCGACGTCGAAGAGGTCGACCTGCCCGCGCTGCAGACCGTCGGCGGCGACGTCATCTTCGGCGACATGTTTGTGGGCAACGATCTTGAGTGCCCCGACGATCCCAACTTCGACGACTGCATCCTGTTCGCGGGCAACCCGTCGATGACCGAAGTTCACCTGCCCGCCCTCGAGAGCGTCGGCGGCACGTTCCGCATCGTCGCCAACGCGGCGCTGCTCACCATCGATGCCGCGCACCCGTTCTCGGTCGGCTCTGACCTGTTGGTGTCGACGAACAGCCTGCTCGCCGACCTCACCCTCGGCGTCACGACCGCGAAGCGGCTCGTCAGCATCGACGACAACGTCAAGCTGCGCCGCGTGCAGTTGCCGAATCTGACCCAGGTCACCGCCCGCGTGCCGCTCGCTGATGACGAGATCTTTAACTTTACAGGGTACGGCCTGGCCACCAATGGTTCACTGTATATCTGGACAAGCTCATTCGACGGCATCGGGCCCGACGGCGACTTTCAAGAGATCGAGAACTTCGACGCGCCGGTGCTCGCCACGCTCGAAGGCGCCTTGATCATCAGCGATGTGGTGGTGACCGAACTCGCGTTACCCGCGCTGACAAGTGTACGGTCAATCTACCTGACCACAAACTTTGGCAGTGCACGCGCGGGCCACGCCGACCAAGGCGTCACCACGTTCGCAGCCCCCCTGCTGGTCACGCCTGCCGACAACACCGCTGGCTTTACCGGCGTTGGACCTCGCTTCTTCAGAAGCAGCGCCGACGGCTTCGGCTTCACCAACTGTCTGGAAGGCACCACGTTGTGCCTCGAGGCGAACGCGCGGCTCACCAGCATCGTGCTCGGCGAGACCCTGTCGCTCGCCGGCGGTTTGACGATCGAGGGCAACAGCCGGGTCGTCGACATCTGCTCTCTCGGCGACCTCGTCGACGTCGGCGCCGACGTCGCCGTCTTGCGCAACGACGCGCTGCCCACCTTCAGCTTTCTGAGCAGCTTGCGCACCATCGGCGGCTCGCTCGACCTCACCGACAACGACAGCGCCCCCGACTGTGAAGCCTCACTCATCAACGCGGCCGTCACTGGCCAAACCTCTTTCGACGGCGACGGCAACCGCGCCGGCGCTGACTGCTCCGGCGGCCTGCCGGTCTGCACGGACACCCTTCCATGAAATTTCTCTGCCCCGCCTCGCTGCTCGTCGTCGTCGTCGCGGGCTGTCCGCTCAACGTCGATGACGACTTCACTGACTTCGGCAAAGACTGCGGCGACGACGAAGACTGCGGCGACGGCCTCGCCTGCGTCGGCGGAACCTGCGGCGGCGTCGCCGGCGAGGGCGAAGGCGAAGGCGAAGGCGAAGGCGAAGGCGACCCCTGCGACGCCGCAGCCAGCGCCAACGGCTTCTCCGCCTCGAACAACGGCGCCGTGCCCGACCTCACCGGCATCGTGTGCATCAACGGCGATGTGACGCTCAAGGGCAGCTTCGACGACCTCGACGCCTTTGCCGACGTCCGCGTCATCAACGGCGACCTGATCGTCGAAGAAAACACGGGCCTGACGGGGCTCGAGCTGCCGATCATCGAGGTGCGTGGCGACCTGCAGATCGGCTCGTTCTCGCTGACGCAGTTCGACAAGAGCGGTTTTCCCCAAGCAAAGGGCAACCCGAACCTCACGCAGGTTGAGCTGCTCGACCTGCGCAGCGTAGGCGGCGACTTCTTCGTCTCAGACAACGACGCCCTCGCCCGCCTCGGCATCGGCCGCGCCGCCGACCCCGTCGTCGTCGGCGGCTCCGTCGTCTTCTACGAAAACGGCGTCCTCGACGGCGACGAAGAATTCGACCTCGACCTCGAGAACGACGGCGGCGTCTCTCAGGTCCGCGTCTCTGACGTCGGCGGCAGCGTCGTCTTTTGGGACAACGCCTTCGACACCGACGGCACCATCGTCTGGCGGCTCGCGTCGCTGGTGCGCGTGGGCACCGGCGCCGCCAGCATCGACGCGGCGCTGCGCACCCTCGTGCAAGGCTACGGCGGCTTCGACGATCGCCTCCCCCACGGCAGCGTGCTCGCCGGCAGCCCTGTCGCCAACGCCTACGCAAGTTTCGCCGTCGTCGTCGAGCTGAACCAGCTGCAGAGCGTCACCGGCAGCGTCGGCTTCAACGCTGCTCAGCTGGCCGACGTCGTGCTGGGCGAGCTGCGTTCTGTCGGCGGCCTCGACGTCGCCACTGCCGGCCTTGTCAGCGAGCTGAATGCCCCGCTGCTGACGACCATCGAGGGCTTGCCGACCACGGCCTCGAACATCGCCCTCTACCTGAACGCCGACCCTGAGCTCGCCAACCTCGACCTGGGTGGCCTGACGGCGGTCCACGGCTCGGTCCAGATCGCAGAGACCGCGCTCACGGACCTCTGCGGCCTGCGCAGCCTCACGACCATCGACGGCACTCTCGCACTGACCGGCAACGACCAGCTCACGTCGCTCGCCGGCCTCAGCACCCTCACCACGCTCGACGACCTGACCGTCAGCGGCGGCACCGTGCCGGCGTGTCAGGTCGAGCAGGTGCGCGAGCAGGCGGGGCTGGCGACGACGGGCGCCACCTGCCCCCTGCCCTCTTGCCCCTGAGGGCTTACTCGCCTTCTCCTTCGCCTTCGCCTTCTCCTTCGCCTTCGCCTTCGCCTTCGCCTTCGCCTTCGCCTTCGCCTTCGCCATCGACTTCGACAGAATCGCCATCGACTTCTCAAGCGTCGCCTTCGCCAAAGC
>JANNAY010000666.1:0-2492 GCA_031384945.1 Deltaproteobacteria bacterium | reverse complement strand
CCAACACCGCGATGCGATCGAGGGGCGTCCCGTTTCGCAGCGCGCGTTGGACCCGCCGCACCAGCTCGACGGCCTCGCGCTGATCGTCGGGCGTGCGCAGCGCCGTCGTCGTCGGCGGTGTCGCCTCGACGTCGACGACATTGCTGGCGCCGCTGTTGGCGTTGGCATTGGCGTCGGTGTTGTCGTGAGCGTCGGCAGGCGCGGCGGCGCTCCACAGTCCGTGCGGCAGCGCCGAGAGTGACGACGTGGACGGCAGCCGCAGACGACGGCGCGGGCGACGCTGCAACCAGCGCGACAACGGAGCCAACAACCAGCCGGACAAGATGCGGTCGCCGGCCACGACGACGCCTTTGGCTGCGGCGGCGCCGACGCCGGCTTCGATGTCGACGTCTGCGCGGGCGCCGGGGGCGGCGATGCCTTCTTCTTCTCTGGAGTCTTCGATCCGCTTCATCAATTGCGACAACAACGAAGCGTGCGCGCTGACGTCGTCAATGGCGACCAGTGCCGCGAGATCGGCGCTGGTCTTGCCCTCACCCTCGAGCTTCTGCACCGCGCGCACCAGCGGATCGCGCCAGCCGGGGCGCAAGAAGCGCCGCGCGCCGTCGTCGCTGAGGGCGAGCTCTTCGAGCAGGCGGCCGACGGTGGGCCGCAGCCAGCCCGGCGGCTCAGGGCGCTTGTCGACGACAGAGGGTCGCCGCGCCAGCTGTCCGAGGATCTGCTCGGGTGTCTCGAACCAGACGGCGAAGAAGGCGCCGTGGTCGGCGAGGGCGCGGCGCAAGAGCGCGGCGTTCGCCGCCGACGGCACGACGACGGCCACTGCGGCACCGTCATCGCCGCCTGCCCCGACGATGTCGACGCGGACCGCGGCGATGGCCGCGGCCAACGCTCTGCCAATCGGATCGTCCCCGCTCATGCGGCGTCAGCGTAGCGCGCGACGACGTCGACGGAGGCGCCTTCTTTCAGAACCGCCGCCACGATGTCGCGCACGAACTTCGTCCGCGAGGCGAGGCAGAAAAAGAACGGCACATCAGTTCGACGCTTCTTTGCTGCGAGAACTGTGCGCCGGTCGGCGTGCGTGTCGCCGAAGAGCACGACGAACGAGGGACCAGCTGTTTCGGCTGTCGACGGCAGCAGCCGCAACAGGGCGTTCGGGTCGGGCTTCTTTGCGTGCTCGGCCGTGGTCTTCGCCGCGAAGGTGTGGCCCAGCAATTCTTCGGCGCGCGAAAATTCCCAGGCGTCGCGGCCGGTGCACGAGACGACGTCGACGTGTGCTTCGAGGGCTTTGAGGTCTGCGCCGTCGACGAGGACGGCCTCGTCGCGCCAGTAGCCACGCTGGGTGTCGCTGCCGCGGTAGAGCGCGATGCCGCGGGCCGCGAGGTCGCCGGGATCGTGGCCGCACCACAGCAGCACATCGCGCACGCTCTCGCAGCGCTCGACGATCTTCGGCCGACCGGCGCCGATCCACGCCGACAAAGCCCGCGCGAGCTCCCAGTCATCGTTGAAGCCGCCGGTGTCGCGAAACAGCTCGATCTCGTCGTCGGTGCAGCCGCTGAGCTCGCGCACGATGCGATCGAAGCTCGGCCGCGTGTCGATCAACGTGCCGTCAATGTCGAAGGCGAAGAGGGGTCGCGTCATGGCGTCTTCGTCGCGGCAGGCAGCGTCGTCGTCATCGGCAGTGACGTCGTCAGTGGCGACAGGTAGGGGCCAAAGAAATTCGCCCGCACCGCGGCGAGCGCCCGGGCATGCATGCGTGCGCGCAGCGGAGGAACGACACGCAAGATCGACAGCTGCGTGGTGCACGACGTGCCGAGCTCGGGGGTGCACATCGACGGCGGGGGCAGCGTCTTCGTCGACGAGACGCCGCAGCTGTTCGCCAGACGATCGTCGCGCCAGGCGGGGGCAGCGACGGCGCCGTCGGCGGTGAGCGGCGCGAGCAGCTGGTCGCGCAACAAGGCCTCGGGCCACGCGGCGCAGACGACGACGGTGGGCGAGCGCAGTACGCGCTGCGTGTCGTTGTCGTCGACGCCGAGAAAGGCCGGCGCGGCCAGCATCACCCGGCGCAGCGTCTCGGCGTCTTTGACGCTGGCGGCGACGACGTGGTCGCCGACAACGCCGCGGGCGACTGCGACGTCGTGGGCGAGGGCTGTGTCTTTGTACAAGACGGCGCCGACGACGCCGCCGAGCACGCCGGTGGTGGCGCTGAGGTGGGCGAGGGCTTCGACGTCGTGGGCCGCGTCGGCGAACGAGACGGCGGCGCCTGCGCGCAGTGATCTGACGAGGTGAATGCGCGCCAACTGACGCAACGCGAGAAAGTCGGGCACCGGCGCCTCGAAGAGATTCTTGCCGCGCGGCACGTCGTCAGGAAGGTGCGCGGCCAGATCCCAGCGGGCGCCGTGCAGGCCGCGCAAGACCGAGGTGTCGACGGCGTCGACGACGTCTTCGTCGACGAGCGAGAGCCACTTGTCGTTGTTGCCGGCGACGTCTTTCAACTT
>JANNAY010000661.1:0-2617 GCA_031384945.1 Deltaproteobacteria bacterium | reverse complement strand
GACTTTGTTCGGGGCCTGGTCGATCAGGGCCTGCAGCGATGCGCCGGACCACGAGACCCGACCGCCGCTGCCCGCGGCAGAGTCAAACGCCGAGAGTTGCACCAGCAGGCCGCCATCGAACCGGCTCAGCCGACCGTGGATCACGCGCTGGACGTCGACAGCGCCGGCGAGCTCGGCCAGGCAGTCGGTCGAGTCGACGCCGCACGTTTGCCGCTCGGCGGCGAGGTCAGACATCGTGCGGAGGTCGGCGCTGGTGACGACGACGACGTGGGCATCGGCTGCTTCGGCGATGGCGCCGGACAAGACGCGGGCGTCGTTGGCAAGGGCGTCGTCGGCGGCGACATCAAGCACCAGCACGCGCTCGCGGGCTGGCCCCGCAGCGGGCGCGGCGAGCAGGGCAGCGGCAACGAAAAAGAGTGCGGTCACGCCGGCGCCCTCGGCGTCGCCTGCGCAGCTGACGCTGCCGCCGCCGCCTTTTCGTCTTGATCGATCTGGCGGCGCTTCTTGAAGAAGACGACCTCTTCGACGAGGCCGAGGGCGACGTAGCCGCCGACGGCGAAGACGAGGGCGAGCCGGGCCTTCAAGATCAAGACGGCGACGACGAGAGCGACGACGAGGGCGAGGATCACCGGCAGCGTCTTCATGCGCGGGCGAAAGTCTTTGAAGGTGCGAAAGCGGATGCGGCTCACCATCAGGTAGCTGAGGATGACGACGAGCACGGCCACGGCGGTGGTCTTTTCGACCTCGGTGCCGAGGTTGTGGCTCTGGGCGATGATCACGCTGATGAGCATGCTGGATGCCCCAGGAATGGGCAGACCCGTGAAGTATTTGGACGAGCCGATGCCGCGCATCGCCAACACATTGAAACGCGCCAATCGGATGGCGCCGCAGGCACAAAACGCGAACGAGATCACGAGGCCGGGCAGCCCCATGGGCTGCAGCGCCCAGTTGTAGACGAGCACGGCGGGGGCGAGGCCGAAGCTCATGACGTCGGCGAGAGAGTCCATCTGCATGCCGAAGTCGGACTGGGTGCGCGTCAGCCGGGCGATGCGGCCGTCAAAGGCGTCGAAGAAGGCGGCGAAGAACAAGGCGATGCCGGCATGATCAAATGCTTCAGGCCCCGTGTTCGAGGTCGACAACATAATAGAATAGAAACCGCAGAAGATCGACGCAACAGTAAACGCGTTCGGCAGGATGAACAGCGCTTTGCGCAGATCGAAGGGCAGGCGGCGGCGGCCCTTCTTCTTCGGCTCTTTCTTGCGGCGGCGCAGAAAGCGCCAACGCGAGCGGGGCCGCGATGCGTCGTCGAGAAGGGGCTCGTCGGCGCGGCCCGTCGGCGGTGGCGGCGCTGCCGGAGAGCCCTCGGTCATTTCGTGCCGTCGGGGGCGAAGCCGCAGGCGGCGAGGTTGTTGTTGTCGAGGGCGGCGCAGGTGCACTCGCCGTTGTCGAGCACCGACTGGCAGAACTCGCGGTCGGGCTCGCTGACCTCGACAGAGCCCTGCTGGTTCGTCACCCGGTTGGTGATGCAGGCGCGGCGTTCGTTGGCGGTCGCTTCGCAATTGCAGATGCGCTCGGCGAGCGTCACGCACGGGTCTTGGCAACCCGTGCCCAGCCCGGCGATGGCGAGGCAGGTGACGACGACGACAGAGCGAACCATGGGGTCGGGCTAGCGCTTCAGTCTGGGGCCAGCAAGGTGCTATCCGCGGCGCCATGCGGTTGCTCGACCAGGCCAGCGCCATTCGAACCGGCACGACCACCTCGCTGCGTGTGGTGACCGACGCCCTCAGCGCCATCGCTGACGACAGCGACCTCGGCGCCTTTCTCGCCGTCGACGACGCTGGCGCCCGCGACGCCGCCGTCGCCGCCGACGGCCGCGTCTTCGTCGGCGCCAGCGCGTCCGCCGTCGATGGCGTCGTCGTCGCCGTCAAAGACAACATCTGCGTCACGGGCATGCCCACCACCGCGGGGTCGAAGATCCTCGAGGGGTACCGCTCGCCCACCGACGCGGCCTGCGTCGAGCGCTTGAAGCGGGCCGGCGTCGTCGTCGTCGGCAAGACCAACCTCGACGAATTCGGCATGGGCTCGTCGACCGAGAACAGCGCGTTCTTTCCGGCGAAGAACCCGTGGGATCGCGCGCGCTCGGCGGGCGGATCGTCGGGCGGGGCTGCCGCCGCGGTCGCTGCCGGCATCGTCGTCGCGGGCCTCGGCACCGACACCGGCGGATCGGTGCGCCAGCCGGCGGCGTTCTGTGGCGTCGTCGGCGTCAAACCGACCTACGGCCGCATCTCGCGCCGCGGCGTCGTGGCGTTCTCGTCGTCGCTCGATCAGGTCGGCGTCGTCGCCAGCGACGTCGACGGCGCCGCCGCGCTTCTGCAGGTCGTCTGTGGACACGATCCCGGTGACGCGACCTCGAGCACGCGCGCCGTCCCCGACTTCAGCGCCGGTGGCGACGACGTCAGCGGCCTGAAGATCGGCGTGCCGCGTCGCTTGTTGCAGGGCCTCGACGGCGTCATCGCCGACGCACAAGCCGCAGCCGAAGCAGACCTCGCAGCCCGCGGCGCCGTCGTCGTCGACGTCGACCTCGACGCCGCCGAATTCGCCGTCGCCGCCTACTACG
>JANNAY010001582.1:0-4118 GCA_031384945.1 Deltaproteobacteria bacterium | reverse complement strand
GAAGAGCATGGACTTCGACGACGACAGCATCGAAGGCGATCTCTCGAAGCCCGAGGCCGACTACCTCGAGGCCCGCCCCGGCAGCGCCGACGAAGAAGAACGCGTCTCGCGCACCACCAGCAGCGTCTCTGAGTCGTCACGCGGTCCGCCGGTGCGCAGAAAGAACCTGGCGATGCGCTCGGGCATGCGCTGGCGCCAGCCGACCTTCAACGATCCGCTGTTGCCCGCCGTGACGGCCGGCGGCTTCGATTACGTCTACGAGGCCCCCGTCGTCGTCAGCGTGCCCTCTGAGGCCGCGGGGCTGCGCGTGCCGCTGGCGGTGAAGAGCTACGACGTGTCGACGTTTTACGAAGCGACGCCGTCGTTGGCGACGACGGCGTACCTGAAGGCGACGGTGAAGAACGGCAGCAAGCTGCCGATCCTCGCCGGCCCGGCCAACGTGTTCGTCAAGCGCACGTTCTCGGGCGACGCGCAGCTGGCGACGACCGGACCCGGCGGCGCGCTCGAGCTGCCGCTGGGCGCCGACGAAGACATTCGCCTGACGCGCACGGTGATTCCGGCGACGCGCACCGAAGGTTTGATCTTCACCGACGACGTCACCGAGTACGCGGTGAAGATCGAGATCGGCAACTACAAGAAGAAGGCCGTCACCGTGCGCATCGTCGACCAGCTGCCGAAGACCAACGCCGAGAAGGTGAAGGTCGAGATGGTGGTGGTGTCACCGAAGCCCATCGAAGCCCCCGACGCCGACGGCTTGCTCTACTGGCACGTCGACGTGCCGGCAGGCGCCGTCAAACAAGTCACCTTCACCTACCGCATCACGCGCCCCAAGGGCTGGAAGCTCGCCCAATGAAGACGATCATCATCGCCGCCACCGTCGTCGTCGCCGGCGCCGCCCACGCAGCAGACGTCGAACGCGTCGTCGTCTTCGCCGACCGCGCCGAAGTCACCCGCAAAGAAGTCGCCAAATGCGTCGGTGGATCCGCCGCTGTCGAATTCGACGGCCTGCCCGACGCCATCGACGAACGCACGCTGCGCGGCGAAGCCGACGGCGACGCGGTCTTTGTCGGCGTGTCGACGAAGACCACCGAGCTCGTCGAGTCGCTCGATGCGCAGGTGAAGAAGCTGCAGGACGAGATTCAGCTGCTCGACGACCAGATCGGCGTGCTCGAAAAGGCCCAGATCGACGACGACGAGCGCTTCAACACCTGGGCCAGCTACGGCGGCTGGTTCGTCACGTTGATCAGCGAAGACCTGCGCCAGCCGAAGCCCGACATCGGCCGCTGGGACACGCTGTTGTCGACGATGACGACCGAGGCGTTGACGGCGTCGAACGCGCGGGTGGCCCGTGACGCCGAGCGCAGAAATCTCGAGCGCAAGCGCGAGCGTTTGCAGAACCGTCTCGCGCGGTTGAGCCCGAGCGCAGCACCCGCCAACATCACGGCGCTGGTTGCAGTGCGTTGCGGATCGTCGACGTCACCGACGGTGCGGTTGTCGTACGTCGTGCCCGGCGCCAACTGGCACCCCGAGTACGACCTGCGCTTCACCGGCCCTGCGAAAGCGAAGACGGGCGCGGGCAAAGCGGTGCTCACCGTCGCCGGCGTGGTCACGCAATCGTCGGGCGAAGACTGGAACGACGTCGAGATCTGGCTGTCGACGGCGAAGCCCCGCCTCGGCGGCGAGGCGCCGTTGCCGAATCCCATCTACGTCTACGGACAAGAGGAGACGAAGCAGAAGACGCTGGTGCAAGCGCAAGAAGACCGCGCCGCCGATCTGCAAACGGGTGCCAGCGGCGGCAAAGCCGCCGCCAGCGCCGACCTCGACGACGGCGGCAAAGCCTTTGTCTTGAAGCTGCCCAAGAGAGTCACCGTCAAGGCCGATGGACGCCCCTATTGGTTTCCTGTCGACGACACCGGCGCCAACGCGACTTCAGCGCTTGTGGCGTTTCCAGCGCTGTCGCCGCAGGTCTTTCAGACGGTCTCGCTGGTGAACCCCGCGGCGTATCCGTTGATCGAAGGCACTGTGCATGTGTTTCGCGGCGCCACCTTCGTCGGCGACGAGCAGCTGCCCTACAAGGCGCCCGGCGAAGCGATCGAGCTCTCGCTCGGTCTCGACGAAGAGGTCGCCCTCGAACGCAAAGACCTGCTGCAGCAGAAGCGCGAGGCCGGCCTGTTCTCGGGCTCGCAGACGCTGGCGCAGGCGTGGCGCACGATTTTGCACAACCGCAGCGATCAAGACGTCGTCGTCGAGATCCGCGAACAGATCCCGGTGTCGAAGTCAGCCGACATCAAGGTTGAGCTGAAGAGCGACGAGACCACCGCCGGCTACTCGCTCGACAAGGTGCGCGGACACTTGAAGTGGCAGGTCGCGATGAAGAAGGGCGCCAACGAGAAGCGCGACGTCAGCTTCGTCATCGCCGTGCCCAAAGAGTGGGCCGTGCCGTGACTATTTCTTTGGCGCTGTCGTCGGCGCTTCGCGGCTGACGACGGCGTCGACGTCGACGACGCTGCCATCGTCGAAGCGCAGGTGCAGCTTCACGACTTGCTTGTCGGCCAGCGGCTTCACCAGGTCGATGAACATCACGTGCAGGCCGCCGGGGCCAAAGGCGACGCTGGCCCCGGCTTTGACGTCGACAGCGGCGACGGCGCGCATCTTCATCACGCCGCCTTCCATCAAGTGGGTGTGCAGCTCGGTGGTCTTCGCCACGTCGTCGCTCGCCGACAGCAGTTTGCGATCGGCGCTGCCAGTGTTGCTGAGCGTGAAAAATCCAGCGGCCGTCATCGACGCGGGCGGCGGCAAGCGAATCCAGGCGGACGTCACGCTCACGGTCGCCGCCGGGGCCGGAGCCGGAGCCGGAGCTTGCGAGAGCACGAACGCGGCAACGACAGCGACGATCACAGCGAACCTCCAGCGAGCAGCGTGCGGATGGCGGCGTCGACGTCGGCAGCGGGGGCGCCGTGGGCGACGGCAGCTGTGAGGCGGCCGTCTTTGTCGACGAGATACGAGCGCGTGGTGTGATCGATGAGCGCTTTGCTCGGGTCTTGTCCCGGCTCGAGATGGCGCTCATAGAAGACGCCGAAGACGTCGGCGGCGGCTTTGACCTCGACGTCGCTGCCCGAGGCGCCGACGTAGGCGCTGTCGAAGAAAGCGACGTAGTCGGCGACGTGGTCGAGGCTGTCGCGGGCGGGGTCGACGGAGACAAAGACGGGGACGACGCCGCTGCGTTCTTCGGCGGTCAGCTGCTTCAACGCCGCCGCTGTCGCCGCCAGGCTCGTGGGGCAGACGTCGGGGCAGAAGGTGTAGCCGAAGGTGACGACGACGACCTTGCCCTTCTGCGACGCGAGCGTCAGCGGCCCGGCCTTTGTGTGCAGCGCGAAGTCGACAGGCGTGGGCGGCAATGGCGTGACCGTCGATGTGCCCGACCCTGACGGGCCAGACGTGCCCGCGATGCCCGCAGCACCGGCCAGCCCGCTGCGTTTGGTGACGAAGCCGAAGCGGGCGGCGTGCAGATCGCCATCGACGTCGACGTCGAGGGAGGCGACCCAGCGCATCTGATCGGCGACGCACACCGGCAGCGTGACGGTGGCCGTAAAATTGCCGCCGCCGACGGGCAAGAGCTTCACCGTCGTCACCTTCATGCCCATGTCAGAGCCGGTGAAGCTGACGACGGGGTTGTGGCCGTTGCCGCCGACGACGCGGGCGCTGACGGCGAGCGGAATCTCGGTGGCCAGGGGCAACGCCGCGCCATCGGTGCGCGCGAGCCGCAGGTCGAGAATGTGCGGCTCGCCCGGATACGACTGCACGCACGAGCCGACGCCGAGATCGCAGTCTGACGTCGTCATGGGCAGCACCTTCGCCGGCGTGCCGACATAGGTCGCGGCCATGAAGACGACCAGCACCAGCACGATCTTGAGGGCCCATTCCTTCATGCCCGCTCAGCGTGCGCTCGTCGTCACAGAAGACAAGGGCGCGACGGTGGTGCCTGCGGCGCGCTGCCCTATAACGACGACATGGCCGATGACCTCGCCGACCTTCTCGAGCAACGACGCGCCATCGATCGCGCGCTGCAAGAAAAGCACGCCGCCGACATGGCCGTGTTGTTCACCGACATCGTCGGC
>JANNAY010001581.1:0-3008 GCA_031384945.1 Deltaproteobacteria bacterium | reverse complement strand
CCGTCGCCTTCGACGTCTGCGGCGACGGCATCGTCTTCGTCGACGCCAGCGGCGTCGTCGAAGACAAAGGCCACCGGCTGATAGCGCGCGCGCCGCTCTTGGCGGTGGCCGATCCGATGGCGCTGTTGGCTGCCGAGGTCTGCGCCGGCGCGCCCGACGAGCGCATGTTGGTGGTCAAAGACGGCATCGTCGTCGACGTCGTCGACAAAGACGGCAACGTCGCCGGCGAATCGCTCTTGCCCTTCGTGGCGCGCGCCCGCGCCTACTCGGGGCGCTCGCCGAAATCGCTGCGCGGCGAGCGCGGCTACGGACAAGCGCTGTCGCTCTACGCGCCGCGCATCTTCTCCGTCGATGTCGACGACGACAAAGACGCCGACCTCGTCGTGTTGCACGAAGGACGCCTCGCCATCTTTCGGCGCGGCGCGGCCGGGTTGTCGACGACGGCCGAAGAGCGCGACCTGTACGCCCTCACAGGCACTGGCGGCAGCGCCGACCTGCGCGTGCGCTTCGCCGGCAGCCGCGTCGTCGTCAGCGCCAGCAACGGCGCCGTGCCTGAGCAGAGCAAGGTCGTCGTCATCGATGGCACCGCTGAGAAACCGTATGCGCGCGTGAAAGAGAGCAAAAGCTACGACGGCCTCGCGCTGCTGCTCGGCGTCGTCGACGGCGCCCCCGTCGTCGCGCAGATCGACACCAGCCTCGTGGCCCTGTCGGGCGTCGTGCTCACCGGACGCGTCGGCATCAAGGTGAAGAGCGGCGACGACACTGTCGCCTCACTCACCGCCGCCGCCGACATCCGCGCCGGCAAGATGGACGGCGCCCTCGCCCTCGTCGATGTCGACGTCGACGGCGACGGCCACGCCGACCTCGTCGACCTCGGCGAAGTCGGCAGCGCAGTCGTCTACGCGGGCGAGAGCGATCGTGCGGGGCGCTTGTCGTTCGTCGAGTCCAAGCGGTTGACCGTGCCGCGTCTGGTGTTGGCGGTGCCGCTGTCGACGTCGGTGGCGCTGGTGTCGCAGCCCTCGAGGGCCAAAGCGAAGCTCACCTTCATCGGTCGCTGACGCGCCACCGCGAACGTTGGTGCACGCGTGACCGAACGCTGACTTCGACGCGGGTGGTCAAAAATTGCCGTGTAAAGAATGACGTGGCGATGACCACGTCGTCGAGGTCGTTGGCCTAGGCTTCGCGCCATGCGCAGCCCAGCCTCCACCGCCGCCGTCGCCCTCTCTGCCGTTCTCTTCGTCGGCGCCCTCTTCGTTGGCAGCGGCGCCCACGCCGACAACAACGTCGCCGTGCCCGAGCCGCTGAAGCCGTGGGTGCCGTGGGTGCTGCACGGCAACGAAGCGCAGCGCTGCCCCCTCGTCGACGTCGACCAGCACCGCTGTCAGTGGCCCGGTCCGCTCGAGCTGTCGGTGGGCGCGCGGGGCGGCTCGTTCGAGCAGCGCTGGTCGGTGATGAAAGAAGAGCACGTCGTGCTGCCCGGCGGCGACGAGCGCTGGCCGCAAGACGTGACCGTCGACGGCAAAAAGGCCGTCGTCGTTGCTGGGGGCGGACTGCCGACGGTGAAGCTCGCCGCCGGTGAGCACGTGGTGCGCGGCAACTTCATGTGGGACGAGCAGCCCGAGTCGCTGACCATCCCCGAAGAGACGGCGCTGTTCACGCTCAACGTCGCCGGCCGCGCGGTGCTGTTTCCCCGCCGCGAAGGCGCCGACGTCTACTTCGACAAAGAGGCAGCAGGCGACGAAGCTGAAGAACGCGAAGAAGACAGCACCGACGTGGCGATCTTTCGCAAGATCGTCGACGACGCGCCGGTGCTGATCGAGACGCGGCTCGTGATCGAGGTCGCTGGCAAGGCCCGCGAGGTCACCGTGCCGAACGCGCTGTTGCCGGGGTTCGAGACGGCGTCGGTGTCCGGTCCGGTGCCGGTGCGCATCGAGGGCACGGCGCTGCGCGCGCAGGTGCGCCCGGGCTCGTGGACGGTCGTCGTCGTCGGTAGAAGCGTCGCCAAAGACGTCGACCTCAAAGGCCCCGCCATCGACGAAGCGACCAAAGACGAGGCGCCGCTCGAAGAGATCTGGGTCTACGAAGCGCGCCCGTCGCTGCGCATCGCCCACGTCGAGGGTCCGCCGTCGATCGCTGCTGACCAGACGCGCTTGCCCGGTGAGTGGCGCGCGCTGCCCGCCTACCGCGTGTTGCCCGGCGAGAGTTGGAAGCTCGTTGAAGACCGCCGCGGCGACGCCGATCCGCCGCCGTCGCAGCTGACGCTGAACCGCACGCTGTGGTTCGACTTCGACGGCAAAGGCGCCACCGCGCGCGACTGGCTCTCGGGCTCGTTCAACGGCGACCGCCTCGAGATGGCACCGGGCACCGAGCTCGGCCACGTCAGCGTCGGCGGCAAAGACTCGTTCATCACGTCGCTGTCTTCGTCGGGGGGCCGCCCCGGCGTCGAGGTGCGCCAGAAGAACCTCAATGTGATGGCCGAGTCGCGCATCGAAGGCGGGCTCGCGTCGTTCCCGGCGGTGAGCTGGGCCCATGACTTTCAAGGCGCGAGCATCAACCTCAACCTGCCGCCGGGTTGGACGCTGCTGAACGCCAGCGGCGTCGACAACGTCAGCGACACCTGGCTGCAGCGTTGGACGCTCTTCGAGATCTTTCTCGTCGTCGTGCTGGTGACGGCGATCTTTCGCCTCTGGGGTCCGGCGTTCGCTGGCATCTCGCTGCTCGGCTTCGTGCTGACCTTTCAAGAGCACGACGCGCCCATCGCGTCGTGGTGCGTCGTCGTCGTGCTCGCTGGCTTGCACCGCGTGCTGCCCGAGTCGATCCAGAAGCACATCGCGGTGCGCGGCCTCGCCTGGCTGCGCATCTGCGTGGCCATCGTCGTGGCGCTCATCACGCTCGACTTCGGCGTGACGCAGGTGCGCGTCGGCATGTACCCGCAGCTCGCCCAGCAGTGGCGCGCCGTCGGCGACGGCAGCGACGGCGGCAACGGCGACAACGACGGCAACGGTTAC
>JANNAY010001580.1:0-1804 GCA_031384945.1 Deltaproteobacteria bacterium | reverse complement strand
CGTCGCCGCCGTCGTCGACGCCATCCAGATCGGCGCGCGCACCATGCACAGCGGCGCGCTGTTGAAGGCCGTCGGCGCGGCGAAGAAGCCGGTGCTGTTGAAGCGCGCCTTCTCGGCGACGCTCGAAGAGTGGCTGCTCGCCGGCGAGGCCTGCTTGTTGGCGGGCGCGCCGTCGGTGCTCTTCTGCGAGCGCGGCGTGCGCGGACCCGACAACGCCAACCGCAACGTGCTCGACGTCGGCGCCGTCGCCGTCCTGGCCGGCGTCTACGGCTTGCCCGTCGTCGTCGACCCCAGCCACGCCGCCGGGCGCAAAGACGTCGTCGTCGCCCTCGCCAACGCCGGCCTCGCCGCCGGCGCCTGCGGCGTCGTCGTCGAAGTCCACGACCACCCCGAAGACGCCCTCAGCGACGCGCCCCAGGCGCTGCACCCGTCAGCGCTCGCCGGCCTGCGCATCAGGTAGGCCGATGTGCGCTCACGTCGAGAATCCGCCCTGAAGATCGCCACGAAGATCGCGTTGGCACGTCGACCGTTGGTAGCGTCTCCGTCGTAGTCCTCGTGGTCGTCGAGTCGGAGAGCGCATGAGCAGCAACGAAAAGACCGTGATGTTCGCCCTGCCGAACGTCGTCACCGGACAGCTCGCCTGCGTCGCCGGCACCGCCGCCGGCCGCTCGTGGGAGCTCAGCGCCGGCACCTTCGTCATCGGCCGCCTCGACGAGAACGACCTCGCGCTGCCGCAAGAGCCGGGCGTCTCGAAGGTCCACGCGAAGATCATCGGACAGGCCGACCGCTACCTCATCACCGACTGTGAGAGCCGCAACGGCACGCTGTTGAACGGCCAGCTCATCCAGCGCTCCGACCTCTTCGACGGCGACGAGATCAAGATCTGCGGCTGCACGCTGCGCTTCACGCAGAAGGGCGGCGCCAAGCGTCGCGCCGTCGAAGCGCCGCCGCCACCGCCCCCCGCCGCCAACGAATTCGAGCCGCGCACCGCTTTGCTCGCGCAGCCCGTGTTGCCGCCGTCGCCGCCGCAGTCGTTCGCGCCGCAGTCGATGCCGCCACAAGCGCTGCCGCCGCCGTCGGGCGGGGCCTCTGTCCTCGCTGCCTGGTACGCCGGTGGCCTCGTCGCCTCTCTCTTGCTCGGCGGCGCCGCCTCTGCCGCGCTCGTCGTGAATTCGCCTGAGCCTGTCGCGCCGGGGGCGCCCGTCGTCGCAGCGCTGGCGACGCCTTCGACGACGATGCCTGCGCAACCGGCGATGCCGACGGTGCCGCCGCCGCCGACGGCCACCGACATGCCCTCCGTCGCCGACGCCGGCGTCGCGGTCGCCCCGACGCCGACCGAAGCGCAGCCAACGCCGACGCCGACGCCGACGCCTGAGGTGACGCCGCCGGCGGAGCCTGAGGTCGCCGAGACCGAACCCGAAGACGCCCCGTCTGGCGCCGCCACGACGACGAAGCGCAAGAAGCGGACGCCGCGGTCTGAGCCGGCGACGACGACGACGGCGGCGCCGACCGAGGCGGTGCCGTCGGCCGACAACGGCGGCGGCACCGCCTACGGCGCCGTCGTCGACGGCGGCAAGAGCGAGACCTTGAAGACGCGCACCGGTGGACGCGTGCGCAGCGTCGACGCCAAAGACGGCGACGTCGTCACCAAAGGACAGACGCTGGTGACCTTCGAGTCCGGCGCCGACCCCGCCGAGCTGGCGACGCTGCAAGACCGCATCGCCTCGCTCGAGAACGCCGAAGACGATGAAGCGAAGCGCGAGCTCAAGGCCGCGAAGCAGAAGCTCGCGGCCCTCGACGGCGG
>JANNAY010001577.1:0-3176 GCA_031384945.1 Deltaproteobacteria bacterium | reverse complement strand
TCTTTGGCGACGCGGGTGACTTCGGCGGCGAACGAGCGCAGCGTATCCACCATCGTATTGATCGTGTTCTTCAGCTCGTAAATCTCACCACGCGCGTCGACGGTGATCTTCTGCGAGAGGTCGCCGTTCGCGACGGCGGTCGTCACCTTGGCGATGTTGCGCACCTGGCCCGTCAAGTTGGCGGCCAGCACGTTGACGTTGTCGGTGAGGTCTTTCCACGTGCCCGACACGCCCTTCACTTCGGCCTGGCCGCCGAGCTTGCCTTCGGTGCCGACTTCTTTGGCGACGCGCGTCACTTCGGCGGCGAACGATGACAGCTGATCCACCATCACGTTGATGGTGTTCTTCAGCTCGAGAATTTCACCACGCGCGTCGACGGTGATCTTCTGCGACAAGTCGCCCTTCGCGACGGCCGTCGTCACCTTGGCGATGTTGCGCACCTGCGCGGTCAAGTTGGCGGCCAGACCGTTCACGTTCTCGGTGAGGTCTTTCCACGTGCCGCTGACGCCCTTCACGTCGGCCTGACCGCCGAGCTTGCCTTCGTTGCCCACTTCTTTGGCCACGCGCGTCACTTCGGCGGCGAACGAGTTCAGCTGGTCCACCATGCTGTTCACGGTGGTGCCGATGCGCAGAAACTCGCCGCGCACCGGGCGGCCTTCGATCTCGAGAAACATCTTTTGCGAGAGGTCGCCGCGGGCCACGGCGGTGATGACGCGGGCGACTTCGTTGGTGGGGGCGACGAGGTCGCCGATGAGCTGGTTGACGGCGTTGACGCTGTTGGCCCACGCGCCCTTGGCCGGACCGACCGACGCGCGCTCGGCCATGCGGCCTTCTTGACCGACGACCTTGCCGACGCGGTTGAGCTCGGTGGCGAGGTGCTCGTTGAGGCCGATGATGTCGTTGAGCAGCTCGCCGGCGCGGGCGAGGATGCCGTCTTTTTTGTAGGGCAGGCGCACGTTGAAGTCGCCGGTCTTCACGAGCTTCAGCACCTCGATCAGCTGCTCGATCTCGAGCTTGCCGGCCGGCGACAGCGACGCCCACTCCGCCTGCGACGACACCTGCGACAGCATCGACGCGTCCATGAAGGCGGACTTGGTTGCTTCAACGGCGTCGACGGCGCGGCCTTTGGCTTTGCTGCCGTGGCCGTCGCCGTTGCCGTTGCCGTTGCCATTGCCGTTCTTTTTGGCTTTCGACTTTCCGTTGGTCTTGCCCTGCGGGATGGCCATTGGGGCGGTGCGTTCGGAGCCAGTGCGGGTCGTGGTCGTCATCGGACGTCCTTTGTTGAGTCGAAGATCAGAGGGGCTGCGCCGGCAAGGCGCGGACGAGCGTCGAGAGCAGGTCGTCGAAGCTCATCGGCTTCTTCAACACGTGATCGGGTCGCATCTCGGCGACGAGAGACTCGATCGCGTTGGCGGCGGTCATCAGCACCACCGGGATCGTCGACAGCCGCGGGTCGGCGAGCTGCTCTTTGCGAAACGCGGCGCCGTCCATCACCGGCATCGTGCGATCGAGCAGGATCAAGTCGGGCCGCAGCCCACCTTGCAGGCGCGACAGGGCGACGCGGCCGTCTTCGGCGGCCTCGACGTCGTACCCCTGGTCGCGCAGCAGGTCGGTCACGGTTTCGCGGATGTCTTCGTCGTCTTCGACGACCAACAAGAGAGCCATGGTGATCCGATCGGGTGGGAGCTGGTTTATTACCCACGAGTGGTGCAGCTCGCCACATGAAACAACGGCGTCCCAATGCGCTTCGACGACGACAAAAGCGCCACACTCGCAAAAGCGCCCCACCCGGGATGCCACAGATTCAGGCGTCATTGTGATTGTAGAAAACGGCCGCAGAACAAGAAATGTGACGTCAGCATTCCGCTGGGGGCCCTCCTGGGCGGATCAGTGGCCGAGAAACGCGATCAGCGCGGCCTCGATGCGCGCGGGATCGTGAAACCAGAAGAAGTGGTCTTCTCCAGAGGCGACGACGCGGGTGACGACGGCGCCTTTGCCTGCATAGGCGTCGACGGCGTTGGCTGCGACGTCGATGGCGACGCGGTCGTCGGCGGCGCCGTGCACAAACAAGATCGGTTTGTCGGCGACGCCCTCGCTGGTGTCGACGACGTCGCGTTCGATGACGGCGCTGACGAAGATGGCGCCGGCCCACGGCGTTGGTGCTGCGCGCAGGGCCTGGGTGACGCCGCGTCCGCCGTTGCTGAGGCCGCCGATGAAGACGCGGTCGATGCCCCGCTCGCGCAACATCTCGCGCAGCTCGTTGGTGATGGCGTTGCCGCCGTTGTGCCAATTTCCAACGCCGTAACTTGGAACGATCACAAGTGTCCGGGTCTCGTCAGCGACACGTTGCATTAGATGTGCATAGGGCAAGAAGTTTCCGCCGCTGCCGTGCAGAAACACCAGCGCCTGCTTCGGCTTCGTCGCTGCAGTCTCGACGAAGCCCGACCGCTGCGGCCAAACCTCGAAGCGGTGCACGTCGCCTTCGCTGCTGAACATCGCCGGCAGCGCGGAACCAATACGCGACCATTCGTCGTCTTGTGAAAGCGACCGGTACTGCGCTTCCACCATCGTTCGGTACCGCAACGAATCGCGCACCGTGATGATCGGATCCACGAGCCCCGCGAGCCCCAACCCCGCCGCGACTTGATCGACCTCGGGTACCCACCAAAACGGCGAGAGCACAGGCGCCCCGTCGCGCCACACCGACCGCAGCGTCTTCGGCGTTTGCGTCTCCTTCGCTGGCGCAGTGACGACGAGTCCGACGACGATGGCGGCGGCGACGGCGACGAGGCCTCCAGCGACGACGTCGTGGGACCGCTTCTTGGCGAAGACCTCGATCCAGACCGCGAGCGTGATGGCGAGGCCGGCGACGCCGACCGCGGTGCCCTTGGCGGTGACGGCGAGGGCGACGAAGAGCAAGGCTGTGACGGTGCCGGGCACGCCGACGCCAGCGACGACGAGGGCTGCGGCGCGGGCGACGCGGCGGGCGGGGGTCATGGCGCAGCGTAACGCCGACAGAAGCGGCCACGCCGAACGGTGGGGCATTGTCGTCGACGCAGCACCTCACCCGGCGCTGCGCGCCACCCTCTCACGCTTCGCGGAGAGGGAATCACCGCTGCGCACTTCAGCGCGATGCAGCCGGCGGCACCAGCCGAAGCGCCTCGTCGACCACATGA
>JANNAY010000538.1:0-1510 GCA_031384945.1 Deltaproteobacteria bacterium | reverse complement strand
AGCGCGACGCAGGCGTTGCTGCAGTCATCATCGTCAATGATGTTGGCATCGTCGCAGCCCTCGTCGTTGCTCGGGTCGGCCACCCCGTCGCCGCACAAGGGCAGCAGGCAGGTCGTGCGGCAGGCGTCCGCGCTCGTGTCGCTGTTGGCGGCGCCGTCGTCGCACTGCTCGGGTGGCGCGAGGAGGGCGTCGCCGCACTCGCCTTCGCCTTCGCCCTCGCCTTCGCCCTCGCCTTCGCCTTCGCCTTCGCCTTCGCCCTGGGCGTGGGCGTCGCCGACGTAGATGGAACCGACGAGGAGGGCGAAGGCGATCAAGGGGATGCGCATGCAGACACGTTACCCAAGTTTGGGCAGCGCACGTCCACCGCGGGCAGGCGAAACCCTGTAGAAGAGGCGCGTGGAGCCCGCCGCCGTCGTCGCAGTCGTCGCCGCCGCCCTCGCGCTTGCCGTGGCCGGCGTGGGGGCGGGGGCCGCCCTGTGGGCCACCCGGCTCACGCGCATGGTGGTCGCCGCCTTTGCCGTCGCCACAGCCGTCGCCGCCATCGGCCTCGTCGCCGGTGGGCCTGGCCTGTTCGTCGTCCTCGCCCTCGGCGCCACCGGCCTCGTCGTCCCCGCCCTCGCCGCCACCATCGTCGTCGACCTCGACGGACGACCCAACCGCACCCTCCGCCCGTGGAAGCTGCTGCTCCTGATCCCCCTCCCCCTCGTCGGCGTGCAGCTGTGGCAGCTGGTCCCGACGACGCCGCAGCCACAGCCTGCGTCGTCCGAGGCGCTGCTGCTGGCGTTGTTGGCGTTGGCGGCGTCGTTGCCGGCGCTGCTGCTGCTCGTGCGCCGCCGTGAGAGCGCGCCGTGAGCGTCGCTGCCATCGGCGTCTGCTGCGGCCTCGCCGTCGTCGTCATCGGCGTCGTCATGCTGTTGCTGCGCCGCTCGCTCATCGCCGTGGCTGTGGGCGGACAGCTCTCGTCCCTCGGCCTCGCTCTCGCCGCTGGCAGCCAACAGCAGCTCCAGGCCGCCGTCGTCGTCGTCGTGGCCGGCGCCGCCGTCAGCTTCGTCGTCACCGGCGCCGCCGTCGCTGTGCACCGCCGCCGCGGCTCCGACCACGTCGACGAGCTGCGCGAGCTGCGCGGGTGACGCGCGCGTGAAGGCCCTCACCGTCGACCAGCTCGCACTGCTGCCGTGGCTGCCCGTCTTTGGCGCTGTCGTCGTCTTCGTGCTCGCATCGCTGCTGGCCGACTCGACGGCAAGTCAGGGCGCCCGCGTCCGCGCCGTCATCGCCAGCGTCGTCGCTGTCGCCACGGCCGCCGTCGCCGCCCACCTGCTCTTGCGCATGGCCGCCGAAGGATCGTTTCAGTACCTGGCCTCCGGCGGCTTCGTTGGCGCCCGTTTCTCCGCCGACCTCGCGCCGTTGGCGCTGCGCCCCTTTGTGCCGCTGGTGCTCGAGCCGCTGACCGCGCCGGTGCTGCTCGCCGTCGCTGTCGCCGGCAGCGTCGGGGGGGGGGGGGGGGGGGGGG
>JANNAY010000498.1:0-1730 GCA_031384945.1 Deltaproteobacteria bacterium | reverse complement strand
CACCTGCATCGTGTGGTAGCCGCTGGCGATCGTGACGACCGTGTCGTCGCTGAGCGTCGTCGACGTGCCCTGCGACGACAGCGGCGCCGAGTGCTCGCCGCGCGCGATGCTGCCCGACATGCCGTCCTTCCAATGGACCGTCCACCCCTGCCCCTGCGCCGACGTCAGCAGGTTGAAGCTGCCGCCGTCGAGGGGGACGAAGAGGGCGTCGGTCTTGGCGTTGCCGACGCTGAACGTCGACGCGTTCTTGATGCGCCGCACGTCGGTGACCGTGCCGCCCCAGATGAGCGTGACCTCGACGTAGCGGTTCTCAGGCGTGATCGAGTCTTCGGGGATCGGCGGCAGCGGCGGCAAGATCGACTCGCGCGGCGGCGGCGGCGCCCCCGACGGCTTGCCGTGCTTGTGCGCTTTTTTCAGGCCGGCTCCAGAAGCGCGGGCCGTTGGCGGCGGCGCCGAACCCGACATCGCCTGCTGAGCAGGAGGCGGCGGAGGCGCAGCAACAACGGGAGGTGTCGACGCAGCCTTGGGCGGAATCGACACGGCCGTCGCGATCGGAGCCTGCGGCGCCAACGAATTCAACGAGACGTCGATGCCGTCGGAGTTGAAGACGTCGGTGTGCACGCCGGTGCTGCCGCTCTGCGGCACCGATGCCGACAGCTCTTTGCGCAACGCGGAGACATCGGTCTCACCGGACTGGAACACGCCGCCGTTGGTCGAGCCCGACGGCGGAGGCGGAATCTCAGGCATGTTGCGCAGCACATCAGTGACGATGGCGCCGGCAGCAGAGGCGCTGACGACGGGACCAGACATCTCTTTCGCCGCCACCCCAGCGCCGCCCCGCAGCGCGGCGATCTCGACGTCGTCGAGCACGATGACTAGCCTTGAGTCGCCGAGGCCGATCTCGTCGCCGTGCTTGAGGCGCACGCGTGAGACCTTCTCGCCGTTGACGCGGGTGCCTTCGGCGCTGCCCATGTCGATGATCGCCGCCTCTTTGGCGTCGCTGACCTCGATGACGGCGTGGATGCGGCTGACCTTTGGATCCTCAAGACGCAGGTGCGCCGAGGCCAAACGACCAATCTTGATGATGTCGCGCTCAAACACCTGCGTGTCGACGAGCTCAGCACCCTTGTGAATCCGGATTCCGATGGGCCTTGCCATGGATGCTCCCTCAGTCTTCTGCGTGAGACCGCGGCTCGAGGGCCGCGGTTCCCATCTGAAATGTCAGTCGGTGATGGTGTTCAGAGATCGGCGACAGAGCTGAGCACTTCGCGCCGGAAGTCGGTGCGGATGCGAATCAAGCTCTTGTGGCGCATCTTCTTTCTGACCTCGAGATACTGGCCATCAGGCGTTTTGAGGTCGCCTTCGATGGTGTCGTCTTCGAAGTTGATGACGGTCTTGCGTTGGTACGAGACCCCGCCTTCGTTGTTGGAGCCTTCGTCTTGCGCCGACGCAGCGCCAGCGCCAGCGAGAGCGACGGCGACGAAGAAAAAGGCGGCGGAACGTTTCACGTAGACCTCACAGGCGGGACACTGACGAGAGAACCTGGGCACGGAAATCAGTCCGCAGGCGGATGAGCGATGTGTGCTTCTTGCCGCCGACGTCGCTGATGACGAGGGGCAAAGACGGACGCTGCGGCGACGCTTCGATGACATCGCCGTCGAGGTCAATGACGATGGGCGCCGGCTTCTTCGGCTGGGTCGCCTCGTGCGCCTGGGCCGAGGCCTGTGCTG
>JANNAY010000452.1:0-5652 GCA_031384945.1 Deltaproteobacteria bacterium | reverse complement strand
CGCAGGCGCAGCGGACCGGCCTCGATGTCTTGGCGCAGTCCGCCCGAGTTGGTGATGGCGACCTGCGCATAGGGCAAGGCGTCGAGCCAGGCGTCGACGACGAGCTGCCCCAGCGCGCCCTCGCGGCCGCGGCCGAGCTTCTGCTTGTTCTCGACGAGCACCTCGCCGCCGATGCGCGTCGCGCTCTCTTCGGCGTTGTCGGTGATGGCCTTGAGCCCGTCGTCGAACGGCACCACCGGCACATCGAGCGGACGCTCGACGTTCACGATCTTCTGCCCGTGCGCGACGAGCGCGCCGTCTTTCAGCGTGAGGTCGACGCGGCAGAACGAGCGCAGATACGGACCGCCGTTGCAGAAGACGATGTCGTCTTTGACGTCGTCGTTGCCGAGGTCATCGACGAAGATGCCGGCGCGGTGTTCGTGGCCGCCAGCGACGGCGATGACCTTGTGGCTGCGCAAAAACGGCGCGAGGGGCTCGAGCACCGACAGCGCGTCGTGGGCGACGACGACGATGGCGTCGACGCCCTCTTTTTCGACCTCGGGCAGCCACTGCGCCAGCGACTGCCGGTACGGCTCGAAGCTCAACCCCACCATGTGCCGCACATCGGCGGTGACCGGAGACTCGAAGCAGCCGAGGCCGACGACGCCGACCTTCAACGAAGTCCCGCCCTCGAGCGGGACGTCGACGATGGTGTACGGCTTGGCCCACGCCGGCGGCGCGTTGCGCGCGACGTCGAGAATGTTGGCGGCGAGAAACGGAAAGCCCGCGCCCTTCTGGCGCTCGGCCAACACGCGGGTGCCGAAGTCGAATTCGTGGTTGCCGACGGCGGCGCCGCTGTAGCCGAGGTGCTTCATGGCCGCGGCCATCGGCGCGCCTTCGAGCACCGTCGACTCGTACGGTCCCGTCCACATGTCGCCCGCGGACAACAAGAGCCAGCCCGGCGCGCCCTTGCTGTAGCCCTCGGCCTTCATCGTCGCTGCGGCCGCGTGCACGCCGCCACGAAAGACGCCGGCGCTCTTGTCTTTGAAGGGCAAGAGCCAGCCGTGCTCGTCGGCGGTGAAGACGATGTGCAGCTCGCCGGTCTTGCCGACGCGGGTCGCGGGCGTCGTCGTTGGCGTCGTCGTTGGCGTCGTCGTTGGCGTCGTCGTTGGCGTCGTCGGCGTCGTTGGCGTCGCGCAGGCGGCGAGCGCCAACAGGCCGAAGAGCAGGGGCAGCGACGAAGTGTGTGAAACGCGGAGCATCGGCAGGCCTTCTACACCTACGGCGGCGACGGGGCTCGTCACACGGGCGGTGGCTCAGCGCGCCGTGACGCCGAGCGCGCGGGCGCGGCGGGCGAGGGTCACGCGGTTGACGCGCAAGAGCGCGGCCGCGCGGCTGATGACGCCGCCGCTGTCGGCGAGGGCGGCGGCGATGACGTCGCGCTCGTAGGCGGCGAGCTTGTCGTCGAGCGACGTCGTCTGCGCCGGACCCCCCCCGCGGATGTCGGGCGGCAGGTCAAAGAGCTCGACGGCGCGACCGGCGCTCAGCAGCACGGCGCGCTCCATCGTGTTCTTCAGCTGGCGCACGTTGCCCGGCCACTCGTGTCGCAAGAGCGCCTCGAGGGCCGCCGGGGCGATGGGCGGCGTTGGCATGCCGTGGGTGTCGGCGGCGGCAGCGGCCAGGCGCTCGACGAGCAGCCGCACATCGGTGCCGCGGGCCCGCAGCGGCGGCACGCTCAACGGAAAGACCGAGAGCCGGTAGTAGAGGTCGGCGCGAAAGCGGCCGGCTTTGACGGCGTCGCGCAGTGAGGTGTTGGTGGCGGCGACGACGCGGACGTCGACGACGCGGCCGCGGCTGCCGCCCACGGGTCGGATCTCGCCGGTCTCGAGCACGCGCAACAGCTTCGCCTGCAGCGCCGGCGAGGTGTTCTCGATCTCGTCGAGAAAGACGGTGCCGCCGTCGGCGACGACGAAGATGCCGGGGTGGTCGGCGTGGGCGCCGGTGAACGCGCCGCGCACGTGGCCGAACAGCTCGCTGTCGAGCAGGGTCTCGGTGAGCGTGCCGCAGTCCTGGATGACGAAGGGCCGCCGCGCCCGCCCGCTCTGATCGTGCACCGCGCGCGCGATCCGCTCTTTGCCGGTGCCGGTCTCGCCCTCGACGAGCACGACGACCTTGCGCGGCGCGACCACGGCGATCTGCTCGAGCAGGTCGCGCATCGGCGGGCTCTCCGCCACCATCTCTTGCGCCGCCCGCTGCGTCGCCGTCGTCGGCCGCTTCAACGAGTAGAGCTCGCGGGCGAAGCGCAGCGTCGTCGAGCGCAGCTCGGTGCGCACGCCCCACTCGCGACAGGCCTCGAACAGCGCCGCCCGCAGCGCCAACGGCGTCGGCGCCGCACCGAGCACAGACGAGACACGGCCAGCCTCGAAGTGGGGCAAGAGCTCGTCGCTCGTCCACCGCCCGATCACCACCGCGCGCGGGTCGATGTCGACGGCGCCGGTGGCCGGGCGCTCCACGGGCAAGCGGTCGCACAGCACGACGGCGGCGACATCGAAGCGCGGCACCTGCTGCTCGACGTCGACGAATTCGACAGCGACGAGGTCGTCGACGGCGTCGGCCACGACGGCGCGGCGGGCGGCGTCGGCCCCGACGACGACGACGCGGAAGCGAGAGGCGGCGACGAAGCGGGCGAGGCGCTCGGCGCACTCAACGGCGATGTCGTCGAGGGCGACGCCGAGGGCGACCTGGTCGACGCCGGTGCGTCGCACCCACGCCACCGTGCCGGTGCCCTCGATCTCGCTCAGGTCGGGCAAGGCGAGACGGACGTCGAGCCGCATGCCCACGGTTGCCTCGGCGGGCCCGGACCGGCCGACGAGGCCGATGCCGCCGCGCGAGACGTTCTCGGACCAGCAGTCGAGCATGGGCGGATCGGTGAGCACAGGAACGAACAGCGGACGCCGCGCAGGACGGACCACATTTGAACTTTGCACGACCGAACATGAACACGGCTGCGCAGAGCACGGCAATGCGCTCGCGGCCGACCTCGTACCGCAGGCACTCGGCAATCGATCACCAGAACTGAAGCCGGGTCGCTGGGACCGCGTCCGGATGCAGAACGGATCTGGCACCCGCCCTGCTTCAGACCGGTCGGTTGGTGGAGCAGCCCACCACCGAGAGGGAAGCACAATGAAGAAGACGAAGACGAAGGCCTGGCTCTCAGCACTCGCGATGTGTGTCGGCCTCGGGGCAATCGACGCCAAGGCGTTCGACCTCGACCACGACCTGGTGCCGTTCCAAGTGGGGCCGACGGTGCTGCCCACCATCTTCGCCATCGGTCAGAACGCCATGGACGCCCCGCTCGTGCTGCGGTCGACGATGTTCTTCAGCACGGCCTGGTTCGACGCGACCTCGCCCTACACGCCCCACGGCGTCGGCCTCTTCTCGACCATCCCCAACCGCCCGGTGGCTGAGCACACGCAGCGCAACCAGAACATCGCCGCCTTCTACGCGAGCTTTCACGCCGCGATGAGCCTGTGGCCGGCGCAAGAGACCGAGTGGCGCGACATGCTGCTCGACGTCGGCCTCGACCCCGACGACGACAGCACCGACCTCACCACGCCCATCGGCATCGGCAACGTCGCCGGCGCCGCCCTCGTCGAAGCCTACGAAAACGACGGCATGAACCAGCTCGGCGACGAGAACGGCCGCGGCGCGAACTTCCGCCGCCCCTACGAAGACACCACCGGCTACGAGCCCGTCAACACGACGCGCACGCTCAAGGATCCGTCGCGCTGGCAGCCGCTCGAGAACACGCGCGGCAACGGCCTCTACACCTCGCAAGTGTTCGTCACCCCGCAGTGGGCGCGCACCCAGGCCTTTGGCTTTGACGACGTCTCGGTGTTTCGCTTGCCGAAGCCCATCAAGAGCGACTGGAAGAACAACAAGCGCGCCTACCGCGAGCAGGCCGACATCGTGCTGAACGCCCAGCGCAACCTCACCGATGAGCAGAAGATGCTGTCCGAGCTCTTCGCCAACAAGGTCTTCGGCCTCGGCCAGTCCGTCGCCATCATCTCGTTCATGCGCGGCCTCAACATGCGCCAGATCATCGAGCTCGACATGATCACCCACGCCGCCGCCTGGGACGCCGGCATCATCGCGTGGAAAGAGAAGGCCCGCTGGGATGCCGTCCGCCCGATCACGGCCATCCGCTTCCTCTACGGCAACCAGAACATCGTCGCCTGGGGCGGCCCCGGCAAAGGCAACGTCAGCATCCCCGGCAAGCACTGGGAGGGTTACCTCGCGACGCCGGACCACCCGGAGTACCCGTCGGGCTCGACGGCCTTCTGCGCGGCCCACGCCCAGGCGGTCCGCCGCTACTTCGGCGGCAACGACGCCTTCGGCTGGCCCATCACCTTCCCCGCCGGCTCCTCGATCCGCGAGCCGGGCGTCACCCCCGCCCACGACACCACCGTCGTCATCGACACCTGGACCGAGTTCGAGACCATCTGCGGCGACACCCGCGTCTGGGCCGGCTCGCACTTTCCGGATGCCATCAACAACGTGAAGGCCGTCTCGCGCCAGGCCGGCGACCTCGCTGCCGACTACATCCTCGCCCACATCGACGGCAGCATCGTCGGCGACGACGACGACGACTGCGACAACGGTCATGGCAACGGCCACGGCCACCACCACGGCCACGGCGGCGGCCACTGAACCGCTGACGTCATCTACAACGTGAGCGACGCGAGAGCTGGCCTCTCGCGTTTCTCTTTGTGGGGCTCAGAGGGCTTTGAGGGCGGCGTCGGCGTCGTCGAAGGGGATGCTGTCGCTGACGAAGTCGCCGTAGCGGGCGACGGCGAGGGTGCCGTCTTGCTTGACGATGAAGTCGGCGGGGATGCGCAGCGACGCGCCGTGCTTGGGATCGGTGGGCTTGCCCGAGAAGCCCGCCGCCTGCGCCTTGAAACCGTCCTTCATGCCCTGCACCCGCAGCAGCGCCTTCACGAAGCTCTTCTCGATGCCGTAGCCGTTGAAGAGCTCGAGCTCGGGGTCGGTGATGACGAAGAAGGGCGGCGTGTGCTTGGTGATGAAGCCCTCAAAGGCCTCGGGCGGCGACTGAAAGACGGCGACGAAGGTGCAGCGGTCGGCGAAGCGCCCGTGCTCGCTCACCATCTGGTGCACGCGCAGGTTGCACAGCGGACAGAGGGCGAAGCGAAAGAAGCCGAGCCAGACGGGCTTCTTCGCCAGCAGCGCCTTCATGTCGACGACGTCGCCGCGCAGGTCGGTCTTTGTGAAGAGCGGAGCGACGGCGCCAGTCGAGAGCTTCATGACCGCGAGATACTGCGCGGCCGGTCGTCCGGCAAAATCTGCTCGACTGTGTCAGCGACGCCGCAACATCGCGCGAAAGATCGGGATGTTCTCGACGCGGCAACGCTTCTCGCGGTGCGACGACGCCTGCGTCGGCTTCTTCGGGCACAGGCGAAACGGGCCGTTGATGTTCTCGAGCTCGGGCTGCTCTTCGAGGCGCGACAAATACTCTTCGAGCAGCGTGGCGACGTCGGTCTGGATCAACAGCTGGCCGCCGACCTTCAGGCGCGAGGCCATGAGCTTGGCGAAGGTATCGCTCACGATCCGGCGCTTTTGGTGTTTGGTCTTCCACCACGGATCGGGGAAGTTCAA
>JANNAY010000451.1:0-8620 GCA_031384945.1 Deltaproteobacteria bacterium | reverse complement strand
AAGCACATCGATCACGCGACAGCGGTGGCGCTGCACGAGGCGCTGGCCCCGACGAAAGAGGCGCCGCGCTTCACCCTCATCGCAGAAGACTGGGGCGCCACCATCGGCGACGCCCACGTCGACGACATCGTCAGCAGCGGCGCCGCCGACGCCGTCTTTGACTTCGGCTTTTACGGCCCTGCCCGCGACTTCCTACAAGGCCGCATGCGCAGCGCGGCCTTTGCTCATGCCCTCGAGGTGCGCGAGCGCGCGCGCCTCGCGACGAAGACGCAGACGCTGCCGTTTCTCGACAACCACGACGTCGAAACCTGGACCCACGCCGTCGGAGTGGAGCGTTCACCGATCGGCGCCGCGCTGCTGTTGAGCGACACGCAGATCCCCGTGATCACGTGGGGCACCGAGGTGCAGCGGAAGGGCGGGGCGGGCGATCCGGCGAACCGGAGCGACATGCCGTGGGACGTCGTCACGAAGCAGGAGCAAGATCCGTCGTCGTCGTTGGCGTTCTGGACGACGGCGCTCACGCTGCGACGGCGGCACGCAGTGTTGCGGACTGGTGCGCTGCACATCCTCGCCAAAGACGCGGACGACAGCGCGCCGCACTTCATCGTCTTTGCGCGCAGCGGTGGACGAAGCGGACCGTCCCTCGGCGCTCACCTCGACGATCCGCGCGCCGTCGTCGCCGTCGCCCTCGATCGGCCGCTGCGGCATGTCGAGCCGCTGAAGGGTCGACGCATCGTCGATACAGCCGGCTGGCACGGGCGCGCCCGCGAAGAAAAAGACAACCTCGTCGTCGACGTCGACACAGACGGCGCCGTCATCGTCATCCTCGCAGCCACCGCCGAAAGAGGCCGCTGATGCTCACACTCTCGTTCGCCGTCATGGGCTTTCTCGTCGTCGCGATGATCATCGTTGAGGCGCAGAGCCTGCCGCGCCGCGTGTACGCGACGCTGAAGATGCTGGCGGCGACCCTCTTCGTCGTCGTCGGCTTCTACGTCACCAAGGTCGAGCACACCGACGGCGCGCGCTGGTTCGTCGCGGGGCTTGTGCTGTCGTGGCTCGGCGACCTGCTGCTCATCCCGAAGGGAGGATCGAAGAAGGTGTTTCTCGCCGGCCTCGTCGCCTTCTTGTTCGCCCACGTCGCCTACGTCCCGGCCTTTGTCTTGCGCGGCTTCGACATCCGCGGCTTCGTCGGCGGCGTCGCCTTCGTCACCATCCCGATCATCGTCGTGCTGCGGTGGCTGGCGCCGAAGGTCAAAGGGACGATGTGGAAGGCCGTCATCGCCTACGTCTTCGTCATCAGCGCCATGGTCTGCACCGCAGCCGGCGTCGTCGTCTACGGCGTATCCGACGACGCAGGCAGCAAAGACCCGGTCTCACCCATCTTGTTGATCGGAGCGCTCTTCTTCTGGCTCTCTGACATCTTGGTCGCCCGCGAACGCTTCGTGAAAAGTGCTTACATCAACCGGGTCTTCGGCATCCCGCTGTACTTCTTCGCCCAGCTGCTTCTCATCAAAGGCTTCACGACCTAAGCGTTCAGCTTGACATCAAAAGAGCCTCGGCAGGTGCGATCACCCGTTGCAACAACAGGCTCGCGGCAGCGGCGCCAAAGGGCACCAAAGCCTTGCCGGCCGCGCGCTCCATCTCGGCTTTGCTGCTGCCGAGGGCAAAGGCCGCGCGCACGTCGTCGGTCATGAACAAGACCTCGCTGACGGCGGTGCGTCCGACGACGCCGCTGCCGCCGCAGACGTCGCAGCCGACGGGGCGGCCGACGTTCGGCGGGCGGCCGGGCTCGAGCAAACGCTTCGACACGAGGGCGTCGAAGAGCACCTTCGGCGGGGGCTCGCCGACGGCGCAGGTGCACAGGCGACGGGCCAGGCGCTGCGACACGACGGCGCTGACGGCCTGGCCGATCTTTGAGAGGGGCACGTCGAGGGCGTGCAAGCGCTGCAAGGCGGCGATGGCGCCGTCGGCGCGCACCGAGGCGAGCACCGTGCGTCCGGCGAGGCCCGCCTCGAGCAAGACCATCGCCGACACCGCGTCTCTGACGTCGCCGGCGACGACGACGTCGGGGTCTTGCTTCAACACGGCTTGCAAGGTGCCGCCGAAGCCGAGCGCGGGGTTCACGCCGATTTGCGTGATGCCGGGGACCTTCAGGTCGACGGCGTCTTCGACGCAGACGACGTGGGCGCCGGGGGCCGTGCGGCGCTTCTCGGCGATCAGCGAGTAGAGCGTCGACGTGGCGCCGCTGCCGTGTTCGCCAGCGACGAGCACGACGCCGCCGGGCAGCAGCAGCGCGCGGCGCAAGAGGTCGAGGCCGCGGGCGTCGGTGACGATGCGGTCGATGGCCCTGACGGTGGCGCCGGCGTCTTGCACGTGCAGCGCGATTTTTTCGCCGACGCGCAGGGGCAGCGTCGTGACCCGCAGCTCGATCTCGCGCTTCTGGGCGCCGGCCTGCAGCGAAATGCGCCCTTCTTGCGGCAGCTTGCGCTCGGTGATGTCCATGCCGGCCAGCACCTTGAGGCGACCCGAAATCAGGCGCGACGCGCTGACGGGGATGTTTTCGGCCCAGTCGACGACGTGGCCGTCGACGCGGAACCTGACGATGGTGCGGGCGCCCAGCGGCTCGATGTGAATGTCGCTGGCGTCGCGATCGAGGGCGGCGGCGAGGATCTTGTTCACCAGCTTGACCGACTCGTCGTTGCCCGCGCGGGTCTGGATGTCGCGCTCGGCGGCGGGGTCTTCGTAGGCGAGCGAGTCGGGGGTGACGACGCCACGCTGGCCGCGCTCTTTGGCGCGGGCGTCGGCGCCGCGGTGGTCGTCGAGGCGCAGGCGGGCACACACCTTCTCGAAGTCGTCGGCGGCGCAGGCGCAGACGTCGAGGCGGCACTGCGGATAGAGCGCGCGCACGGCCTCGATGGCGGCGCCGTTCTTCGGCGCCACGCAAGCGATCGTCAGCACGTTGTCGTGCAGCCGCAGCGGCAACACGCGCTGCCCGCGGATGATGCGGCCGGGCAAGAGCGAGGCGATGGTGGCGTTGATGTCGGCTTCGACGACGTCGACGAAGGGAATTTGCCCGGGCGCGAGCGGGGCCGGCGTCGCCAACGACCCCGTCGTCGACGCCGAATTCGACGCCGAATTCGACCCGGAATTCGACCCGGAATTCGACGCCGGCTGCGGCCCCGAGCCTTTGCCGGCGAGCAGGTCCATCGCGTCGGCCACCGACGCTGGCGGCGCGCGGCCGACGTCGGCTGAGGCGCCCGAGCGCGGCAGGGCGCACACGCGCACGAGCTGTCCTGCCAGCTCGCGGCAGAGGCGCTCGGCGAAGCGGGGCGCCGCCGCCATGAGGGTGGCGACGACGTCGGCGGGCAGCCACAGCGCCTTGGTGGGCTCGTCGGCGACGATGTTCACCGGCGACAGCGACGACGACAGCAGCCCGGCCGAGCCGAAGGTGGCGCCGGGGTTCAAGACGTCGATGGTGAAGGATCCGCCGCCGCTGAAGGGGACGTCGACGCTGGCGCGGCCCGACAGGATCATGCCGACGCCGTCGACCACGTTGCCGGCGGCGATCAGCAGGCTCTTCGGGCCTGCTTCGAGGCCCGTCATGGTCTTGCAAAGCGGCAGCAGCACGTCGCCTGTCCACCCCGCGAACAGCGGATTGCCCAGCAGGTAGTCGCGGATCGCCTCCGGCGGGATGTGGACGCGCGCAGCAGGCGGCGCGCTCACAGCAAGCCCACTCGGAAGAGCGTTGGCGACGACCATCGGGTTGCTCCTATGCTGCGCGCAATGTCGCGGCTCGTGGCCATGTTGCTTCAAGCGGGCGCGCTCACGCCAGAGCGCGCCAAAGAGGCAAGGGGCCACCAGGTCGTCTTCGGCGATCGCATCGGCACCAATTTGCTGGCGCTGGGCTTCGTCAACGAGCTCACGCTGCTGCAAGCCCTCGGCGCTGTGCACCAGATGCCGTTCGCCGCCGGCCGCGAAGCCGACAGCAAGCCGGCGCTCACCCGCGCCCTGCCCCGCCAGACGGCGGCGCGTTTGTCGTGCATCCCCGCCCGCGCCGACGAAGACGTCGTGCACGTCTTCGTCATGGACCCTCTGCCCCCAGAGGCCCTCGACGAGCTGCAGGCCCACTTCAAGCGCCGCGTCATCGGCGTGCTCATCGCCGAAGCGCGCATGTGGGCGCTGTTGCACAAGTTCTATTTGGTGAAGCGCGGCATGCGCGCCATCCGCCTCGACGATGACGACAAGCGCACCGCCATCAAGCCGCGCTCGGCCGAGCGCAACGCGTCGAGCGTCGCCACCGCCGTCAGCCTGCTCGAGCAGACCCCCCACCACACGCCAGCCAACGGCATCGCGCCCGCCATGACGCCGTCCGCCGGCACCGTGCGCCCGCCGCCGGCCGCGCGTCCCGTCGACACCAACTGGCTGCAGAGCGTGCTGCCGGCGCCGCATTCGTCGCAGGCGCCGCCGACGCTGAATTCGTTGCCGCCACCGACGTTGCCGCCGACGTTGCCGCCGACGACGCTGACGCCGACGATGACGTCGGCGACGCTGCTGCCGATGCCGGCGGTCAAAGAGGCGCCGGCGACGTGGCTGCCGGCGGCGGCGCGCCCTGAAGAGCAGAAGCGCTTCGACGATCTGGTGGCGCAAGAGCTGCCGCTCACCGAGCTCGTGCCCGAGCTCGGGCCCATCGTGCCCGTGTCGTCGCCGTCGTCGCTGTCGACGCGTCCGGTCTTCGCCGAAGCCGACATCCCCTTCGACGAATTGGTCGAAGACGCCCTCGTCGAAGAAGCCATCGTGCTCGGCGAGATCGTCGCCGACGACGCACCCGCCGAAGACACGAGCCCGCTCGACTTCGACACCGCCCGCAAGCAGCTCAGCGGCGTCGAAGACCGAAAGACCATCTCGCGCGTCGTGCTGCGCTACGCGATGTCACGCGTGAAGCGCGCGTTGCTGCTCACCGTGCAAGGCAGCAAAGGCAGCGAAGAGGCCTTCGGCTGGGACGCTCTGGGCGACGGGCTGCGCCCCGGCCTCATCCACGACGTGCGGCTGAACCTCACCGAGCCCTCGGCGCTGCAGCTGGCCCGCGAGTCGCGCGCGCACGTGCTCGGACCGCTCAGCAAGTCGACCGTCAACGACGAGCTCATCTCGCTGCTCGGCGGCAGGTCGCCGAAGACCGCGTTCGTCATGCCGATCTTGGCGCGCGGCCGCGTCGTCAACCTGCTCTACCTCGACAACGGCCCCGGACGCTTCATGGAGCCTGACATCGGCGAGCTCTTGATCCTCTGCCAGCACATCAACAAGAGCTACGAGAAGCTCTTGCAGAAGGCGAGCTAAGGCCCAAGCGCTGTCGTCGCTGTCGTCGCTGTCGTCGCTGTCGTCGCTGTCGTCGCGGTCGTCGTCACAGGCGCAGGCAACGTCGACGCCGCCTTCTGCACACGACCGACGATCTCGTTCATCTTGCCCATGACCATCGAGCGGTAGATGGCGGTGGCGCCGGGCAAAATGCCGACGTCGACGACGGACTGGTAGACGACGTGGCTGCCGCCGCCTTCGCGCCGCACGATCTGCCAGTTGCCGACGATCTTTTTGAGGTCGCCGGCCACGCTGACCCAACGAATGCTGCGCGCGTCGCGATCGACGGTGCGGCGCAGCGTGTAGCTCACGTCTTTGACCACGGCGTTGACGCCAAATTCGACGACGACGGTGTTGTCGTCGGGCTTCGCTTTGATGGTCAGCGTCTTGATGTCAGGAAAGATCAGCTTGAACTTGCTGACGTCCCACAACATCTGCAGCAGCGCGTCGGGGTCGGCGTCGACGTCGAACTCGGCTCTGACGCCGGGCACGCCGTCTTTGTCGGCGACCTCGCTGACCACGGGGGCGACGAGCGGGGCTGCGCAGATGACGGCGGCGACGACGACGGCGAACACACAGCCAGAGTATCAGCCTTCGGGGGCGACGCCGGCTGCGTGGGCGTGGCGGGTCTCGTGCTGCTCGAAGTCGAGATTGCTCAAGCGATCGAGCCGGGCCCGCCAAAAGAATTCACCGACGCATGTGTCGCCGCCTTCGACATCGACCGCGAGCACTTCGCCGTCGCCGAATTCGACATCGACGTCGACGTTCACGACGTGGCAGACGTCGGCGGCTTCGGCGGCCAGCTGATCGAGCAGCGCCTGGGTCTGTGAGACGCGCGCATCGCGGGTGCCGATCGTGCAGTGCGACCCGCCGTGGCAGCCGAAGCCGCCGCAGCCGCAGCCGCAGCACGAGCAGCCGTGGCCCATCAGCCCCGCAGGTCGCCCCGGACGCCACGCCGGCACGTCGACCAGCGAGGTGACGCGCGAGACGAAGTGGCCGGCGTTGGCGGCGGCGCGCACTTGATCGTCGTCGAGATCGTTCGACAGCATGCCGATGCCACCCACCGCCAGCGCCAGCGTCTTCTGCGTCGGCGACGTCGTCACGGGCACGTCGAGGGTCTGCGCCCACAGCAGCCCTGTGAAGGTCGCGGCGCGGCCGCGCGGCAGGCGCCAGCTGGCCCGCAGTCCTTCGCCCTCGTAGAGGCGGTCGGCGAAGCCGTCGAGCGCGCCGCTGTTGCCGAAGGTGGTGACGCTGGCCGCGACGTCATCGCCAGCTTCGATGCGCGCGCCGTCGATCAACACCAGCGGGCGGTCGATGTAGCGCGGGCGCACGAGGTGGCGTCCGAGGTCGCGCACGTCGCCGCTGACGTCGTCGCCGCTGACTTCGTAGACGGTGACGAAGATGCCGCCGGTGCGTTCGACGGCGTAGGCGCGCACATCCCGGCCCGCGCCTAAGGAATCGGCCTCGCCGCCGAAGACGCGGGTGTGGCCGGCGCGGTCGGCGCCGGCACCGACGTCGGCGGGCAGCTCGAGCATGTGCAAGAGCGGACCGTGCGCGCCGGCCGCGCCGACCTCGACGGCGAGCCGCGGCTCGTTGCGAAAGCTCAGCTGCAAGTCAGAGAGCACGACGACGCGGCCGCTGCCTTCGACGGCGTCGTCAGCGATCTTGCGCGCCAGCGCGATGGCCGCCGCGATGTCAGAGCCGTTTTGCACCTCGACCCGCGGCCACGCCCGCTGATCACGCGCCCGCCACGGGCCGATCAACAGCTGCGGCGTGCGCGCCGCCGTGACGAGAGCCCACCGCGCGTCTTCGGGCGCCGCGTCGAGCCAGGCGTCGACGATCTTTTTGGCAAAGGCGACGCCGTCGTCGCCGGCGCTGACGCTGGCATCGACGACGAACACCACGCGCAGCTCGGCCGGCGTCGTCGACAGGTGCTCGGGCAAGGCGATCGCCGCGTGCGCCAGCGTGAAGGGCACCGGCTTGTCGGCGACAAACGACGGATCGACCTCGACGACCGGCGCCTCAGGATCGACGGGCTCGGGCGGCGGCAGCTGCGGCGTCAGCGTGACGACGGCGCCGCGGGCGCTGATGCCAACGAAGTCGGCATCGACGTCGACGTCGAAGCTGGCGTCGCTGTCGTCTTCGCCGCCAAAGACGCCGCGTTTGCCGTGTACGCCGTCGATGAAGACGTCTTTGCCGTGGGCGTCGACGACGAGAACGGCGCCTTTGCCCGGCGACGGCACCGCGTAGCGCCAACCCAGCGGCGACGGCAGCGGCGCCAACAGCGCCTCGACCTCGACGACGACGCTGCGGGCGGAGCAGGCGCCAGCGACGTCGACGGCGATGTCGTCGTCTGCGCGCGACACCAGCAGCGCCACGCGGCGCTTGCCATCTTTGACGAATTCGTCGTCGACGCCGTTCTCGAGGGCGTCGACGAAGCCTTCGTAGGAGGCGGCGGCGTCGCCCGCGTCGTCGAGGGCGGCCCAGGGCTGTCCGCGCAAGCGCGCGCGCGTGACGATGAGCGGCTGCTCTTTCGACACCGACGACAGGTGCTGCGCCCCCCGCGCCGCGCTGTCGCCGTGGTTCTCGAAGCGCAGCAGGTAGCGAACGTGGCCGACGCCGTCGTCGTCGACGTCAAAGCCGACGTCGCTGGCGCCGTCGTCGTAGTCGGCGAGGCCGCCGCGGGCGCCGTCGCCATCTGGGCAGGGGTTCGCACCGAGGACCGACAACGGCAGCACGAGCGAGAGGGCGAAGAGCATTCACCCCCGACAGCGCGATCAGGTGCCTGGTTCCCCGCTCGTGAGGGCCGCGACTTTTGGCTGCAGGCCGGCGCGCGGGTGGTGGGCGCCGTAGAGCTTCTTCAGGCGCTCGCGGTTCACGTGCGTGTAGATCTCTGTCGTCGACAAATCGGCGTGGCCGAGCATCTGCTGCACGGCCCGCAGGTCGGCGCCACGCTCGACGAGGTGCGTCGCGAACGAATGTCGCAGCTTGTGGGGCGAGATGGGTTTGGTGATGCCCGCGGCCAGCGCGTGGCCCTTCAAGAGCTTCCAAAAGCCCTGGCGCGTCATGGGCTCGCCGCCGCTGCGCAAGAAGAGCGCGTCGTGGGTGCGCTCGCCGAGAAATCCTGGTCGCGCGTTTTTGATGTAGTCGTCGACGGCGCCAGCAGCGACGGCGCCGACGGGCACGACGCGCTCTTTGTTGCCTTTGCCGCGCACGAGCACAAAGCCGCGCTCGAGGTCGAGGCCGTCGGCGGGCAAGAGCACGAGCT
>JANNAY010000404.1:0-12343 GCA_031384945.1 Deltaproteobacteria bacterium | reverse complement strand
GAAGGCGACAGCTGGAAGGCGCTGCTCAAACAAGGCCGCAACCTCGCCAGAGACGTGGACATCCTCATGGACGTCTGCCGCGCCCTCTCGTTCGCTCACTCGCGCGGCGTCGTGCACCGAGACGACAAACCCGCCAACGTCATGGTCGGCAGCTTCGGCGAGGTCTACCTGCTCGACTGGGGCATCGCCGTCGGCAGCGGCGACGACGCGCCCGTCGAGCTGCCGCGCGGTGACCAACAGCAGAGCGTGGCCGGCACACCGGGGTACATGGCGCCCGAGATGGCGCTGCCCGGCGGCGTCGTCGACGTCAGAACCGACGTCTACCTCGTCGGCGCCGTGCTCTTCGAGCTCATCACCGGCAAGGCGCCGCACCGCCGAAAGACCGTCGAAGAATCACTGCACGCCGCCCACAACGGCGTCATCGACTTCGGCGCGCACGCGGGCGCAGAAGGCGTCGACGAAGAATTGGCCGACGTCGTCAGACGCGCCACGGCCCGTGATCCGGCGGCGCGCTTTCAGAGCGTCGAAGAGCTGCGGCAAGCGCTGGTGCAGTTTCAGTCGCACGGCGTCGCCCGCGCCCTCATCAGCGACGCCCGCGCGCTGCTCGAGACGCTGCAGCACCTCGCCGACGACGCCGACGCCAAAGACGTGCAGCGCGTCTTCACCGAGTGCCGCTTCAGCTTCACCCAGGCCCTGCGCACATGGCCGTCGTCGACGTCAGCGCAAGACGGGCTGCACACCGCCCTCTCGACCATGGCCCGCCGCGAGCTCAAGGCCGGCCGCGGCGACTCGGCGGCCCTCTTGCTCGCCGAGCTCGACGAGGTGCCCAAAGACCTCGTCGACCAGCTCGCCGCACTCACGCACCAGCGGGCCCGCGAGGTCAGCTCGATCAAAGAGCTCGCGCGCATCACCCACGAGAGCGACCGCCGCACGGCCGCCAACGAACAAGCCGTCATGCTGCTCGGCTCGGGCTTTGGATGGCTGTTGTTGATGGTCGTCCTCGACGTCGTCGGCCGCAAGGGCATCTTCGTCTACGGCCCCGGCTCGTTCTCTGCCTTCATGGGCTCCTTCGCCGCCACGATCGCCGTCGCCGGCGTCGTCGTGCCGCGCTTGCGCGCCACCGAGGCGGCGCGGTCGACGCTGGCCATCATGTTCTCTTGCGTCGCTGCCCTCGCCAGCGTGCATGGCATCGGCTTCGCGTTCGACTTGCCGCCCGGCCCCATGCTCGCCATCGGCCACGTCATTCTCGCGTCGACGTCGGTGGTCTTCTTGTTGCGCGACCGCTCGATGTGGCCGGCGACGCTGTTGGCGTGGCTCATCGTGCCCGCCTGTTGCGTCTGGCCCGACGACGCCCACCTCGTGTCAGGTGTCGGCGGCTTCGCCCTGCTCGCGGCCATCGCCTTCATCTGGCGGCGCTGAGCTTCAGAACGGCTTGACGACCACGAGGATCACGACTGCGAAAAGGACCAGAACGGGCAGCTCATTCATCACACGATAGAACTTGTGTGACCGCTTGTTCTCGCCTTTGGCAAACAGGCGCACCGTGGCCCCCATCCACCCGTGGTAGCCGCACAGCAGCAGCACGAGGGCGAGCTTGGCGTGCAGCCAGTGGTGCACGGCAAACTGGTCCCAGAAGCCGCCTTTGACGACGACGACGGCGCCGAGGATCAACGTGAGCAGCATGAACGGCGTCATGAAGCGGTAGAGCTTGCGCTCCATCAGCGCGAGGCGGTCTTTGGTGGGCTGGTCGTCGACCATCGCGTGGTTCACGAACAGCCGGGGCAGATAAAAAATCCCCGCGAACCAGCAGATGACCGCAATGATGTGAAAGGCCTTGAGCCAAAGCATGGCGAAATCCGGTGCGAAGGCTCAGCGTGGAGCGTTGCGCGGCGCAGAGAGCTCTTCGCGCGACCAGTCGACGACCTGTTTGACCATCTTGTCGATGCCCTTGGCCACGTCGTCGATGGCGGCGTCGTACATGTACGCGGGCGTGGTGACGACCTTGCGCTCGAGGTCCATGACGATGTCGGTGACGGCGGTGTCGATGTGCGTGTGGCCCATCGACGTGATCGATTTCGCGGTCTCTTTGTCGTTGCCGATGGTCAAGCGCAGCTTGGTCGAGCTCGCCTTGCCGACGAGCGCCAGCACGACAGGCGCGATGCAGCAGGCGCCGACGGGGATGCGTCCAGAGAACGCGTCGCGGATGACGCGGTTCACTTCTTTGTTCACGGTCGCCTGCGTGCCCTTGCTGGCGAAGTCGCACAGGTTCTTCACGGCGCCGAAGCCGCCTGGCAAGATCCATCCTTCGACGTCGGTGCCTTTGGCGGTGGCGAGGTCGTGGATGTTGCTGCGGGCGATGCGCGCGGCCTCTTTGAGCACCGAGCGCTCAGCGCCGGTGGGCTGCTTGCCGACGTGGTCGACCTCTTTGAGCGCGATCTCGGGCGCATAAATCTTGGCGATCGCGCCGTGCTGCGCGATCGAGAGCAGCACGAGCACGCCCTCCTGAATTTCGGCGCCGTCGAGGTAGCCCGCGCCCGAGAGAATCACGCCGATCGTCGTTCTCGCCATCACCAGCTCCAAACTGCGTTCCACAACCAACGCCGCGAGCCGTAGCACACCGGATCTGCCCGGGGGTCGGACACTCGTCGTCGCTGCGTTTCGCCGCGCCCGCGGGCAGACTCGCGCGCGGGGGTTCCGATGCTCGTGCTCGCGCTGCTGCTCGCCGTCGCCGTCGACCCCGCCGACGACGTCCCCGCCGCCGACGTCCCCGCCGTCGTCGTTGTGCCCGCGCCGCCGGTGCGCTCCGTCGGTGGCGATGCCGCTGTCGACGCCGAAGACGTCTACGTGCCCGGCGAGGTCGTCGTCGTGCCGGCGCAAGCGAAGAAGCCCGCGCCGCCGCCGTTGACGACGACGAAGAAGAAGAAGCTGCCGCCGATCGAGAAGCCGCTGTCGGAGCGGGCGACGGCGGCAGCGGCCAGCTGCGTGGGCGTGGCCTGCGCCGGCGTCGGCCTCGGCGGCGTCGGCGTCTTGTGCGGTCCCTTCTTGATCTTCGCCGTCCCCGTCGGCGTCGTCGTCGGCGCCTGCAGCAGCGCCGCCTACGTCGACAGCACGGCCGCGCCCCCGATCTCGGCCATCGCCCTCGGCGCAGGCGTCGGCGTCGTCGGCGGCGTCGTCGTCGGCGCCGTCGGTGCGGGCGTCGGCTACGTCACCAGCATCGGTAGCGACGACGCGCCCATCCTCAGCGCCATCGGCCTCGGCGTCATCGGCGCCCTCGTCGGCATCGCCGCCGGCAGCGGAGTCGGCGTCGGCGTCGCCGTCCTGAATGACGTCGACTGAGGCCGGCGGTTCCGGCGAAGATGGCCGATGCTCGCGCTCTTGCTCGTCGTCGCTGGCGTCGTCGCCGATCCCTCCGACGACGTCGCTGACGATGTCGTCGTCGTGCCAGCACCGGCCGCCGATCCGCCTGCGGATCCGTTGGCGTCGGCGTTGCCCGTCATCGCTGGCTGCGGCGTCGCTGGTGGCAGCTGCGCCGCTGGCGTCCTTGGCGTCTTCGCTGGCGTCGGCACTGGACCCGCCGGCGTCTTCGTCGGCCCCGCCGTCGCAATCGGCGGCGCCACCGTCTCCGCCGCATTGGTCGATGGCCTCATCGACGGCTCGCTCGACGTCGGCAGCGTCGTCCTCGTCGTCGGCGGCGGCCTCGTCGGCGGCCTCGCCGTCGGCACCGCTGCCGCCTTTGTCGGCAGCCAAACAGGCAACGACGGCGGCGTCGCCCTCGGGGCCATCGCCTACGGCGGCCTCGGCGCCATCGTCGGTGGCAGCGTCGCGGCCGGCGTCGTGAGCGGCCTGCTGGTGGCTGCGGCGCCGTAGTCAAACCTGCGCTGTCAACGCTGCAAGTGTGCCCGGGTCATGCCGGCCGAAGCGCCATCCGCCCGTTGTCGGCGATACTCCCTGCCATGGATGCAGCGACGTTCTTCAACGGGGTCGAAAACGGCTCCGTCGCGCTCAAAGACGCCGGACAGCTCAACGGCGCCGACGTCGACGCCATCGCCCGCGTCGGCGCCGCCGCGCTGCAAGGCGGACGCTTCGCCCAGGCCGAGCAAGTCTTCGTCGCGCTGACGGCCCTCGATCCGGCGCAGAAGGTTCACTGGCTGCACGTCGCCGTCGCCCGCCACGGCAAAGGCGACGTCGATGGCGCTGTCGCCGCCCTCGGCAACGTCATCGGCAACGGCGACGACGAAGACGCCGCCCGCGCCCTCTTGCTGCGTGCTGAGCTCACTGGCCGCACTGACGCCAGCGCCGCCCGCAACGACCTCGGACGCGCCCGCGCGCTCACGTCGCCGGCGGCCCAGAAGATCGTCGACGCCGCGCTCGGCGCCAAAGGGGTGCGCTGATGTCGATCGGCCGGCTGCAGACGCAAAATTTTCAACAGCAGAAGCCGACGCCGGTGAAGGGCGAGGCGGCGCCGCAGGTGGCGACGCCCGCTGGCGTGAACGCAGCCGAGACGGCGGCGGCGCAGAAGCTCCAGCAGGTCGTCGCTGGCGTCGGCGTCGACGTGCTCGACGCGTTTTTGCAGGCGCGCCAGGGCAAAGGTCCCGAGCGTGGGCTGTTGCCGTCGCTGCAGCGGCTGCTCGGCGGCGGCAAGACCGAGACGTCGCCAGCGGCGCAGCAGCTGCAGAAGACGTTGGGCGAGACGCTGCAGACCCTCGGCAACGTCTACGCCGACGGACACGTCGCCGAGCACGAGCTACCGGCGTTGAACGGCGCCCGCGCCAAGATGCAGTCGGTGTTGGGGCTCGCCGATCCGGCGATCCTCAACATGCTGCCGAAGAACGTGCGCGAGAAGCTGCAGAACAACCTGCTCGATCCCCTCGCCGTCATCGACGCCGCCGCCGGCCGCCGCGCCGAGCGCGTCTTCACCGCCATCGCCGACCGCGACGAAGGCGCCCTGCGGCAAAAGATGTCCGAGACCACGACGGTGTGCCTGCCCGTCGACGTCAAAGCCCTCGCCCAAAGCGGCATCCCGCTCAACAGCGCCCGCCGCTACCAGCCCGGCGATCTCGTGGCCGTGCCGCGCAGCGACGGCTCGCTGCAGAAGGGCGTCGTCGTCGGACACGATCCGCAGGGGCTGCGCGTCGAGCTCGTCGACCCGAAGAGCGGCGCGTTCGCGATGAAGACGTTGTCGGCGGCGCAGGTCGAGCACGCGAACCCGGCGAAGATCGGCGACAGCTTCGCCATCAACGGCGCCCGCGTCTTCATCACCGGCGTCTCGCCACAAGGACTGACCGGCAAGCTGCAGGTGAATTCGAACGGCTACACGCGCGACATGAACGCCAAAGACATCGCGACGGCCGCGGCGCAGGCGTCGTCGTCGGCGTCGTCGTCGTCTTCGGCGTCGACGCTGGTGATGCCGGCGGCGGTGATCGGCGGCGTGGGCGGCGTGCGGTCGTCGAAGCAGTCGCTCGAGCAGGTGCTCGACACCGTGTGGAACAACAAAGCGGTGTTCCTCTCTGGCGCCAAAGACGTCTACAGCGACGTCTACAACGCCGTCGCCGAGGCGAACCCGCTGGCGCAGAGCAAGGGCGCATTTCTCGACGACATCGCTGGCATCGCCGCGAACCGGCCCGCGGGCTTCACCTCGAACACGCAGAGCTTCGGCGGCGGCGGCGGCGACCACATCAAGGGCGTCGTCGACATGTGGAAGAGCGGGCAGATGCCGGCGTCGGGCCCCATCTCGGCGGGCAAGCTCGAGGGCACGTTCTTTCGCTTCGAGCGCGGTCCGCAGTGGCAGCCCGAGAAAATCTCGCAGCGCGTGTACCTGAACGCCGCCGCCGACCACGCCACGCACCTGATGAAGTTCGTCGTCGGCCAGATCCTCGACAACCCGGCGAAGTTTCCCGGCGTCGAGATGACCAAGCTCTCGGGGCCGGGCGCCGTCGGTGGACGCTCCGAGAACATCGTCATCTACACCCACGGCGACGACGCCTCGAAGCGCGTGCTCGACGCCATCGCCGGCTACAAGGCGCAGCACCCGACGCACTTCAAGAGCGGCGTGCCCGCCTTCACCGAACAAGTCGCCCCCGGCGTGGCCACCGGCGACGAACCCGCCGTCGGCAACGGCAACGTCTCGTTCGGCTCGCTGCGGGCGAACCTGATCGAGAACGCGCTCAAGAAGTCTGAAGAGCAGGGCCTCGACCGGCAGGGCTTCGGTCGCCTCGTCGGCGACTGGCTGCAACGCTCACAGGTCGATCCCGAGCGTCCGCACAAGAACCTCGTCGTCAGCCGGGGCCTGCAATGACGGCGACGGCGAATTCGGCGGCGACCGACGCGCAGGTGAAGCAGGCGAAAGAGCTGGTGACGGCGCTGCTGACGAAGAAGACGTCGACGGCGGCGAATCCGGCGTTGGAGCAAGACGATCTGCTGTCGATCAACGTCGCCATCGTCGAGGCCGCCGACGCGCCGTGGCTCGAGTCGCAGCTGAAGAACGACACGTTCGACAAAGACGCCCGGCTGACGCTCGCGCTGCAGACGCGCGGTCCGATGCGAAAACCGCTGCTCACGGCCCTCGGCGCCCCCGCGTTTCTGCTCTGACCCGTTGCGGCACCGTCAGACGGAGGATGGGTGCGAGTGGGTCGCATCGTTCACCCCACTGAGAGTCACGGGTGAGATCCGGGCCGACAACCATCCTCACAGGGCGCCGGATGCGCGCTCGGCGAGGTTCTGCATGGCGGTTTCCAACGATCTTGAGTCCCTGATGGCCCGCGTGCAGGACGCCAGCCGCCGCCAGGCCGCCGCCGAAGCACAGCAGAAGCAGCAGGCGCAGCAGGCGCAGCAGGCCCAGCAGCAGCAGGGCGGCGCTGGTGGTGCCGGCGGCGCGCAGGGTGCCGGTGCCGGTGGCGCGTGCGGTCCGGATCAGGCGCAGCAGCAGCAGCAGCAGGCGCCGAGCATGGACCAGGTCAACGCCCGCAACGACGACGCCGGCCAGAAGTGGGGCAACTTCCAGGCGGTCAACCAGGCCGGCAACGCCGACGCCAACTCCGGCGGCGCCTCTGACGCCGACCGCCAGAAGCTCTACGCCGAGCAGAACGGCCAGAACGACCAAAACGGCCTCGACCGCCAGTCCGAAGCCAACGCCCAGCGCACTGCCGCCGAACAGAACGGCCAGGGCGACCAGAACGGCCTCGACCGCCAGTCCGAAGCCAACCGCACGCAGAACGCGCAGACGCAGGCCGCGCTGCACCAGGATCCCTTCGCCGGCGCCGACAAAGTCGTCGCCGACGAACAGCAGCGCCGGGCCATCGCGCAAGATCCCTTCGCTGGCGCCGACAAAGCCGTCGCCGACGAGCAGCAGCGCCGCGCGACCACCGCCGCGCAGCAGAACGGCCAGACCGACCAGAACGGCCTCGACCGCCAGTCCGAAGCCAACCGCGCCCGCCAGCAAGCGCAGACCCCCGCGCAGGCTCCCGCCGCGCAGACTCCCGCCGCGGCGCCGAAGACCGGCATGGCCAAGACGTTGGCCGACAATCCCAACATCAAATCCAACCAAGACCTGGTGAACCACTACTATAAGAATGGTGGCGGAACGTGGGAAGGCGCCTCGAAGAAGGCCAGCGAAGACGGGGCCAGCCTCAACAAGCTGATCCGCGATCGCCAGGGCAAGCCGGACGCTTCGACGGCGACGCCGCCCGCTTCGACGCCCGCGACGACGACGCCTGCGACGACGCCTGCGACGACGACGCCCGCGACGACGACGCCCGCTGCGACGACGCCGGAGACGCAGGGCGTGAACCGCTCGATCCGTCCGTTTCGCGAGGTGGACCAGAAGAAGCTCGAGGACGCGCTGCCCGCCAACGCGAAGCACCTCGCCAAGACGTTCATCGACGAAGGCCGCAAGAACAACATCGACCCCGTCGCCCTCGCCGCCATCTCGAAGCACGAGACCGGCAACTTCACGAGCTCGGCGTTCAAGAACAAGAACAACGCCATGGGCATCAGCGACGCCAGGGGCCCGACCATGCAGAAGTCGGCGGAAGAATCGATTGGGAAAATGGCCCGCGGACTCGCGAATCCCAATGGATACTACAAGGGCAAAAACACCATCGGTGAAATTGCCAATACCTACGCCCCGGTCGGCGCCGGCAACGACCCCGGCGGCTTGAACAACGGCTGGGGCAAGGGCGTCGCCAAATTCGCCGATGACCTCGCCAGCAAAGTGAGACCGACGTCGACATCGACGACGCCTGCGACGACGACGCCTGCGACGACGCCTGCGACGACGCCGCCGCCGTCGAACACGACGCCTGCGACGACGCCTGCGACGACGACGCCAGCGACGGCGCAGACGAACGCGCCGGCGGCGAACACCCCGCGGGCGGGCGATCCGCCGAATGGCACGGCGACGACGGACCGCACGGCCAAGACCGGTCAGCGCAACCAGATGACGTCGGGACGCGTGACCGTGAACGGACGCACCTACCAGTACAACTCTGGCGGCAGCGGCAACGGCAACCTGCCCCCCGGGCCGTACACGGTGTCGGCGTTCAAAAACACGACGAACCAGGCCGGCATGGTCAGAGACGGCGTCGGCTTCTCTTTCAAAATGACGCAGCCGGGTCACGCTGACGGCGCCACCGACAGCCGCACCGGCCGCGAGCGCTCGCTGCTGCGCATCCACCCCGATGGTGGCAACGCGGGAACGCTGGGCTGCATGGGCATCGTCGGCGACGCGGCGACGCTGCGGCAGTTTCGCGACGACATGAACGCCGAGCTGCGCCGCAACGGTGGTCGCTTCACGCTCAACGTGCAGTGAGGAAGGCCCTCTCCCCCGGCCCCTCCCCCGCTGCGCAAAGCCTTGCAGGGGAGGGGAGGAGAAGGAGAACCCGCAGACATCGACGACGAAACGAAAAAGCCGGAGCCCACGAAGGCTCCGGCTCTTTGTTTTCATCGCGAGCGGAGCGAGGCGGAACTCAGGCCGCCTGCGAAGGCAAAGCTCAGAAGCGCATGCCGTTCTTCGCGCGGAACTTGAACCAATCCCAGCCGAAGTAGGCGCCAGCGGCGAGGACGGGGATGCCGATGAACGGGGTGAGCACCGCCGTGATGGCGACGCCGGCGCCGGCCACGCCAAAGGCGAGGATGCGCTTGTTCTTTTCGACCTGCTGCGTGCGTTTCATCAAGCTGCCCATGGATTCACTCTAGGCAAGGGTTCCCCGAGGGACAACCCGACGAAGCTCCAGGTTCGTGATCCTTGGCGGGGATCGGGGGAATACCGAAGACGGCAGCGCTTTCTTGTGCGGCGATCCTCTCTTCTTTAGGTTCCGGGCCATGTCTCCCGAAGCCGTTCCCGGGCCCGCCCCCGTCGTCAAACCGGTCGTCAAAATCGAGGGCGGCCGCTCGTCTGGCTTGTTCTTCAAGCTCGTGCGCCTCGCCTTGTTCTTCGGCGTCGTCATGGGCGCAGCCGGCGCCGCCGTCGTCACCGGCGTCTTCGTCTATTACGCGAAAGACCTGCCCGAGTTCGACAACGTCAACCAGTACCGGCCGAAGCTCGCGACCAAGGTCTACAGCGTCGACGGCCGGCTGATCGGCGAGTTCTACGAAGAGCGCCGTGTCGTCGTGCCGTACGAGCGAATTCCCAAGCGCCTCGTGCAGGCGCTCATGTCGTCAGAGGATAAGAAATTCTTCGATCACCATGGCATTGATTATGTCGGCATGGCCAACGCCGTGCTGCAGAAGATCATGCACGGCGGCAAGCTGCGCGGCGCGTCGACGTTGACGCAGCTGCTGGCGAAGTCACTGCTGGTGTCGTCAGTGGGGTTCGCCGCGGCGACCGAGCGCTCGGTCAAGCGCAAGGTGCGCGAGGCGCTGCTGGCCGTGCGCCTCGAAGAAGACCTCAACAAAGAAGAAATCATGTGGCTCTACATGAACCAAGTATATCTTGGTCATGGCGCCTACGGCGTGCAGGCCGCGTCAGAGAACTACTTCAAGAAGAACGTCGACGAGCTCAACCTCGCCGAGATGGCGCTGCTCGCTGGTCTGCCGCAGGCGCCGTCGAAGTGGTCGCCGATCGTGAAGCCGACCGCGGCGCGGGCGCGGCAAGAGTACGTGCTCAAGCGCATGGTCGACGACGGCTACATCACCGACGCCGAACGCCAAGAAGCCCTCGCGCTCTCGGTCGAGAAGACCGTCAAGCCGCGCGACGAGCGCTTCATGGACACCGCGCCCTACTTCGCCGAGCACGTGCGCCGCTACCTCGTCGACAAGTACACGAACAAAGAGCTGCTGACGGGCGGCCTCACCGTGTGGACGACGCTCGACCTCGAGCGCGAAGGCGCCGCCGAACAAGCCCTCATCAACGGCGTGCGCGAGGTCGACCGGCGGCAGGGTTATCTCGGTCCCGTCGTCGACGGATCGTTGATGAAGGATCCGAAGAAGGTCGACGAAGCCCTCGCCGCCATCGAGAAGAACATGCTGCCGAAGAGCGGCGAGCTCGTCGAAGGCGACCAGGTGCTCGTCGTCGTCACCGCCGTCGACACCGAGAAGCAGTGGGCCACCGTGCGGGCCGGCACCAAGCACAAAGGCGTCTTGCCCCTCGCGGGCATGCGCTGGGCGCGCAAGCCGAAGCCCACCGAGAACTGGGAGTTTCACAAGGTCACGAGCATCCGCGAGGTCGTGAAGGTCGGCGACATCGTGCTGGCGCAGCCGTGGTTCTCGAAGAAGGCGTTCTTGCAAAATGCGATGGGCGCCAACGAGTCGGCGTCGAAGTTGCCGCCAGAAGACGACATCTCGGCGACGTCGCCGGTCTTCACGCTCGATCAAGCGCCGCGCGTGCAGGGCTCGCTCATCTCGATGAACCCCGCCACCGGCTACGTCGAAGCCATGATCGGCGGCTACTCGTTTGAACAGTCAGAGTTCAACCGTGCATTTCAATCGTGTCGCCAGCCAGGGTCGGCGTTTAAACCCATCGTGTATTCCGCCGCCATCGTGCGAGAAGAATACACCCCGGCCACGATGATCCTCGACACCCCGATCACGCTGCGCGACGACGAGATCGGCAAGTCATGGAAGCCGCAGAACTTCGACGGCGACTTCAAGGGCGAGGTCACCTGCCGCGAAGCCTTGATGAACTCGATGAACATGCCGGCGCTGCACACCATGCTGAAGGTCGGCACGAAGAACGTCATTGATTGGGCCCACCACCTCGGCATCAAGACAGAGCTGAAAGAAGAGCTCGGTACGGCATTGGGTTCATCGTGTGTGACGCCGTGGGAGCTCACATCGGTGTACACGATGTTCGCCCGAAACGGTCTGCGTCCTGAGCCGGTCTTCATCAAGCGCATCGTCGACCGCGACGGCAAGGTCTTGGAGCAACACGCGTCGCCGAACGATCCGTGGCAGACGCACGAGCAGAAGTTCTCGGCGCTCTACCGCTTTCTCGAAGAGAAGCCCGCGCGCTTGATGCAGCCCGATGATGCGTGGCTCATCCACTGGTTGCTCACGCAGGTCGCCACCCGCGGCACCGCGGCGCGCGCGGCGTCGTTGCACCACCCCGTGGCCGGCAAGACCGGCACGACGAATGACTCGTTCGACACCTGGTTCGCTGGCTACACGCCGACGTTGGTGACGACGGTGTGGGTCGGCTACGACGACTACCAGTATCCCCTCGCCGTCGGTGAGCAGGGCGGCAAGACGTCGCTGCCCATCTGGCTCGAGTTCATGGGCAAGGCGCTCGACGGCAAGGACGACGGCGACTTCCGCGAGCCTGCGGGCATCTGCAACGCGCGCGTCGATGGTCGCAACGGGCATCGCATCTTCGAAGACGCGCCGGGGTCGTTTGTCGCGCCGTTCAAGTGCGGCAAAGAGCCGGAGCGGGCGCCGGCTTCGGGTGCGATGAACGACGCCATCACCAGCGGCGGCATCTGAGTACTGAACAATTACGATGAAGACGCGTCGTCTCCCGATGTCCGAATATCGGCGAATCGGGATGATTTGCTCAACAACAATCGTCACGGAAAACCGGCGTCCTGTCTTCGCCGATCCGGCCGTTGCAGCGGCGGCGGTCGATGTTCTCGCGGCGCGTGCAGAGATCGAGGGCGTCCCCGTCTACGGCTACTGCGTGATGCCGGACCATGTGCATCTCGTCGTTGGCCCATCCGAGAAGTGCGACGTGTCAACGTTCATCGGTAGATTCAAGAATCTGGCGCAACGAGCGGCGTGGGGCTTGGGCGTTCAGGGCACGTTTTGGCAAAAGAGCTATTGGGACCGGATTCTGCGCGATGAAGACGACCTCCGCACGGTTATTTATTACGTGCTCAACAATCCAGTCCGCCAGAATTTAACAGTTGATTGGTCA
>JANNAY010000387.1:0-3622 GCA_031384945.1 Deltaproteobacteria bacterium | reverse complement strand
CGACCAATGCAGAAAGCCCCGCCTCGGCCATGCGTTGATGCGCAAAACTCAATTGCGCCGTCGATAGCGTGATGCCGGTCACCTTTACGCCGCGCGTGCGCGACGCATATTCGGCGAAGCCACCCCAACCACAGCCGATCTCAAGAATGGTCTGGCCGGGTGCAGGGTTAAGTGTGTCGAGAATACGTTGGTACTTCGCGGCCTGTGCATCGGCCATCGATTGCGTGTGATCGCCTTCGAATACGGCACTGGAATAGGTCATCGTTTTATCGAGCCAAAGACGATAAAAGTCGTTGGACAAATCGTAGTGCGAGTGAATGTTTTTCCTCGCGTTCGCACGTGTGTTGAATCGCAACATGTGCTTGATGCGAAACAGCAGCGCGACCCACGGCTTGCCATAAAACGCGCGTTCCAGCGCCGTTTGATTCGCCGCACACAGCATCAGGAACGCCGTGAGATCCGACGTATGCAGGCGACCATCGCGATAACATTCGGCGAGACCGATTTCGGCCGATTGGATTGCCGCCGCGGCAACACCCCAATCGTCGAATCGAATATCCGCATCGGGGCCGACATGCGCAGTCAAGCGCTGCTCGGGATTGATCAGTCGCACCTCATCGCCGTCGGGCTGTGGATCGTGCATCGCGTCGGCAATGGCAGCGGCGTCGGGCTGTTGCGCCGCTGCAGAGAAGGACACTGCAATCGTAGTGATGATGGCGAGTAGCGTTGGATTCTTCTTCATGGATTTCCCCTCAGGTCTTCACAGGTCAGGTCACAGACAGAAACAAACGATTCAGTTGGCGTCGCGGCACCCCCATTGCTCGTGAAAAATGGATCCTCAATCGAGGACCAGCTGTGATCGCGGACGACGTCGATGCGATCAGCTAATTCGTATATATTATTGCTCATCCAGTGGTATGGCGCCGGCCACGTCACGCTCGGCGCGACGTCGGGCGAGAAACGAACCTTCAGATAAGGTTCGCTAGGCGTCACAAATACGTGACTGCAAACGGGCTGGATCGCCACCGGGGCGTGATCGCGCATACTCGAACCGACTTGGTCTGGCGGGAACGGGCCAAACGCTGCCGACACGTTCACGACGCCGCTGACCGGCATGTCGACTCCAAGCTCCTCGCAGGGACTCTCGGTGCAGAGGCGGAGGACCTGACCGAGATCAAGCTCCGGACGCCGATCGAGACCCCATGCCAAGTCCAAACCGAGGTTCCGGCGAAACGGCGGCGCCGCGAACTGCACCTCGACGACCCAGGTGTCGCCCTCCATGCGCGACCACATCGCGAGGACGTCGACGTCCGGGTAGGGCGCGTCGCCGCGGGGGTCGATGAGGTCTTCGGTGCCGTTGGCGACGAAGGGGAATTCCTCGACCTCGTCGATGACGCAGTCTTTGACGCCAGCGTCGACACCTGCGTCGACGACGATGCCAGCGTCGACGTCGAAGCCGCCGTCGAAGCCGCCATCGACGACCACGCCGGCATCGCTGGCGATGACCACGACGTCTTCACACCCAGAGATGAAGAAGACGCAGAAGACTGCGCAAACGCGATTCATATGTTCCCTCCGCGCGACGAGCATAACCGCCTCCGGACGCCCCCTCGCCGTCATCTTCCACCTCCACCCTGAGGGCCCCGCTGGCCAGACTTGGGCGGGAGCGGCGCGATCCCTTTGAATTTGCGGCGGATCTTCCGTCGTTGCGCGGCACCCCACGCCACCCGCATTTCGCAGACGATGTTGGCAGGCGCGTCAACATCTTCATCGTCCATGGTGGCCCATCGAACCGCTGCCACGGCCCGAGCACCGCGCCGGCAACCGGCGCACCGGCACTCCCACGATGGGAGTGACCCCGCGGTCGCAGCCACGACGCTGCTGCCGCGAAGAGGGCGAGCCCGTCAGCGGCGGCGGCGTGGCACTCCCACCTCGAGAGCGTCACGGTCGACGCGTCCGCACGCCCTGTGGAAGCCTGCGGACATGGCCGCAGAAGCAACCCTCGACGACTTCGACACCGGCCCCGTGCTCGGACAAGGCGGCATGGCCACCGTCTACCGCGCGACCGACAAGCGCACCGGCGAGGTCGTGGCGCTGAAGCTGATGTTGGCGAACGTCGCCGACGATCCGACGTTCATTGAGCGGTTTCGCCGTGAGGCGCGCGCGACGATGGCGCTGCAGCACGAGAACATCTGTCGCGTGCTCGCCGCCGGCGAAGGCGACGGCAAGCTGTTCATGGCGATGGAGGTCATCGACGGCGGCAGCGTGCGCGAGCTCAAGCAGAAGTTCGGCGGCAAGCTGCCGCTGCAGCTCGCCTGCGAGATCGTCGGGCAGCTGCTCGAGGCGCTGGCCGTCGCCCACGACCAGGGCGTCGTGCACCGCGACTTGAAGCCCGCCAACTTGATGCTCACGCGCAGCGGCGTGTTGAAGCTCGTCGACTTCGGCATCGCCAAGTCGACGTCAGATGCGACGCTGACGGCGACGGGCATGCTCGTCGGCACGCCGGCGTACATGTCGCCCGAGCAGGTGAAGGGCGATCCGCTCGATGGGCGCAGCGACCTGTTCTCGACGGGGCTCATCCTGCACGACCTGCTGTGTGGTCGGTCGCCCTACTACTCAGACAACCCCGGCACCTCGCTGATGAAGGTGCTGCAAGAAGAAGTGCCCGGCATGTTCGACGTCTTGTTCGGCGTCGACGCCGTCGTCGAAGCCGTGCACGGCAAGCTGACCGCCAAAGAGAAAGACGAGCGCTTCATCGACGCCCGCAGCGCCGCCGCCGCGCTGCGTCCGTATTTGGAGAAGGTGCGCGCGCGCTACCCGCGCTTGATCGCCGAGTGTCTGCGAAACCCGGCGGGCATGAAGCAGCTGCTGTTTCGCGAGCAGGCCGACGCCGAGCTCGCGCGCGCGCGCGCGCTCGTGCAGAAAAACGGTCCAGTGCACGCCGCTGCGCTCGCCTGTGAGAACGCCAGCCATCTCGATCCGTCGCTCGCCGAGGCGCGCGCCGAGCTCGAGCAGCTGGCGCCGCAGCTGGGCTTCGCGCTTGAGCTCAAAGAAGACCCGCGCATCACCGAGAACGCCGCGGCCCTGAAGAAGCAGCCGACGAACGCGGGGTTGCTCAAGCGGCTGGCCGACCTGCACAAGGCCGCCGGCAACATGCGCGAGCACGCGCGCTACCTGAAGCGCTACCTCAAACAGAAAGACGATCAGGCGGCGCTGAACCAGCTCGTCATCTTGCTCTACGGACCGGGCGCCGACCCCGCCCTCGTCACCGGCACCCTGCAGCGCCAGGCCCCTGCCCTGCGCACACAAGACATCATGGCCGGCATCAAGACCGGTGGAAACGCGCGCCCGCAGGTGCCGCTGCGCGAGCGCACCGAAGCCTCGATGAAGTCTCTCGACGCCGACAAGCGCGCCGCCATCGCCGACGCCGCCCGCCAGCAGCGCGGCGTCAGCACGCAGAGCACGCGCCAGCCCAACGACGCCCGCTTCGGCTCGCCGCAGATGGCGACGACGTCAGACGAAGCGGCCAAGGTGCGCGACATCGTCGGCAGCGAGCCGTTGTTCGACCGCGTCAGAGAGGCCCTCGGCGGCTGGTTCTGGGTCGGCGTCGCCGGCGTCTTCG
>JANNAY010000383.1:0-5329 GCA_031384945.1 Deltaproteobacteria bacterium | reverse complement strand
CCCCCCCCGCCCCCCCCTCCACGGGCGCTCGAAGACTCGCTGTGGAGAGGGGGAGTCCTGAGTTTTTCTTCTCTTTTGACGTTGCCGGGTCGCTTCGATGACCGCGTTGCCGATCCTCAACGCGCGCGACGTCGAGGTCGACGACGGCGACGACGTCGACACGTCAGAGCCCGCGCCGCCGTGGCCGCACCAACCCACTGTCGAGTGGCAGGTGGTCGGCCAGTGCAACTACGACTGCTCCTATTGCATCCAGGCCAAGAAGCACCGCGTGGGAATTCCCGACGAGGCGCAGCTGCGCGCGTCGCTGCAGTTTCTCGCGGCGCTGCCGGGACCCAAGCCGTGGGAAGTGAAGACCACCGGCGGTGAGCCGTTCAGCTTTCGCGGCTTTCTCGACGTCGTCGTGCCTGGGCTGATGGACACGCCGCATGCGATGTCGACGTTGACGAATTTGTCGGCGCCCGTGGCTGTGCTGCAGAAGTTCGCCAAGCTGACGTTCGGCCGGCTGCGCGTGGTGTCGGCGTCGCTGCACCTCGAGCACGAGGCGCCGGCGAAGTTTCTCGATCGGCTTGAAGCGTTGCGCGACGCCGCCGCCGATGACCTGCGCATCGTCGTGAATGCGGTGTTGGTGCCCGACAACCTCGACGCTGTCAGAGCCGCCAAAGACGACGTCGAAGGCCGCGGCTTTCGCTTCTTTCCGCAGCTGATGAAGGTGAAGGGCGGGGTGTTCGCCTACTCGCCCGCGCAGATGGCCATGGTGAAGCAGATCGTCGGCGACTTCGATGTGGCGGCGCAGACGCGGTCGGCGAACCTGGCACCTGCGTACACTGGACGGCGCTGCTGGGCCGGCGCCCGGTATCTTGTGTTGACCAAAGAGGGCGATGCATTTTCATGTCGAACGGCCAAGCGCTTCGACGAGGGATACCTCGGCAACGTCTCTTCCGGCGTCTCTTTGTTCGGCGGGTTTCGCAAGTGCCCCTACACGGTGTGTCCGTGCACCACCCCGGCGAACCGCGGCATGATTGAGGGCGTGTTGGCGTCATCGATCGTAGAAGAAGACGCATGAAGCGCGCGCTTCCCACCATCCCTGACGACCGCATCGTCGTCGAGGCGCCGCCCGACCCGGGCGAGGGGGTGGTGTCGTGGAACATGAACACCACGTGCAATTACCGTTGCTCGTACTGCACGCAGCGGTTTCTCGACGACCGCAAGCGGTGGGCCGACGACGTCCCCGCCTTTGTCGACGCGTTCGCTTCGCTGCCCCGCGCGTCGGGCGTGCCGTGGGAGGTGAAGCTCTCGGGCGGCGAGCCGTTCTTGCACCCGCGCTTTCGTGACGTCGTCGCTGGCTTCGTCGACGCCGACCTCTTCGTCTCGGTCGTGACGAATTTTTCGCTGCCGCAAGAGGCCATCGACGAATTCATCGACACCGCCGGCGACCGCTTGCGCGTGCTGTCGTGCTCGCTGCACCTCGAGTTCGCCGACGTCGATGTCTTCTTGAAGAAGGCGCAGACGGCGCAGCAGGCGTTGTCGCAGCAGGCATCTTCGCAGGGGTCGTCGCAGGCGTCGCTTGTCGTCACCTGCGTCGCGACCAAAGCGAACCTGCCGCAGCTCGAGACGCTGGCGGCGCGGTTCGCCGATGTCGGCGTGCGCTTCAAGGTGCAGCCCGAGAAGCAAGACCGCGACATCGTCGCCTACGACGACGACGGCAGGGCGCTGCTCTACAAGCTCGGCGGCCACAACGGCACCGGCCACATCGCCCACGACTACGGCGGCCAGCCGTGTTGGGCCGGCGCCCGCTACTTCATCGTCGACGACGCCGGCGAGGCCTACCGCTGCTATCCGGCGCGCCGCTACCGGGTCGAGCGGTTGGGCAACGTCGTCGACGGCTCGTTTCGCCTGCGCGACGCGGTGGCCCCGTGTCGCTATCGCTCGTGCAACTGCACCGTTCCCATCGCCCGCGGCATGATGCCCACCAGCGCCGTGGTCGATCGCTTCGAGGACTGAGAATGAAGTACCGAAACTTCCGCAACATCGTCGCCGTCGTCGCCTTCGCCAGCCTCGGCGGCACTTGCTACGGCTGCTACGGCTGCTGGCAGCACAAGATCGCTGAAGAAGAGATCGAGCGGCGCGATCGCGAGGTGCAGTTCGAGCGCGAGAAGCAAGCCGCCGAAGACCGCGCCCGCGCCGACGCCAGCGCCGCCGCGGCCCTCGCCGACCAGCAGCGGTCGGCTGCCAACGCCGAGTTCGATGCGCGCACCAAGACGCCCGGCGCGTTTTGGAGCAAGGCGACCGGCCTGCGCGCCGTCGACAAAGATGTCATCGCGCTGCTCGATCGACCGGTGTCTGATAAAATCAAAGACGGCAGCAAGGGCAAGCCCTACAAGATCAACGTCTATTCAGACAACAAATCACGCTGGACGCGCGTCAAGGTCGACCTCGACCGAGATGAGAAAGCCGACGAGTCGTGGGTCATCAAAGACGACGGCTTTCTCGAGCGCAAGGTCTCACTGAAAGACGATGAAGTCTACAACCAGTCGTTTCGCCTCGACATGAACGAGGGTTGGATCTCGCTCGACACGCCGCGCACGCCGCTGCCTTCGACGACGCCTTCGACGACGCCTTCGACGACGAATTCGCCGGCGACGACTGCGGCGCAGGCGGGCGGGCTGCGCGCGGTCGACAGCGACATGCTCGCGCTCGTCAAGGGGCCGGCGCAAGAGAAGGTCAAAGATGCCACCAAGGGCAAGCCTTACAAGATTAATCTGTATTCTGACGACGGCCAGCAGTTCAACCGCGCAAAAGTCGATCTGAACCGCAACGACAAATGGGACGAGAGTTGGACCTTCAAGGCCGATGGGACTGTCGAGCGTCAGGTCGCCCCCGCCGACGATGAGAAATACAGTGAAGTGTGGTTGCTCAACGGCACCAAATGGAAGAAGAAGTAGCATCGCCGGGGAGCATCGCCGGGGAGCATCGCCGGGTACAGGCCCCGGCGCTGCACCCGGCGCTGCACCCGGCGATGGCGCGCCCGCGATGCTCACCGCGACGTCAAGACTGTGTTGGCCGACAAAGAGACAAGAACGTCGTCGTCGATGCGCAGGCCACCCGTACCGGCAAAGCGCGGCAGCCGCAGCCAGCGCACGCTGAGCGAGAACGGACCGAAGAAGCGCCATGAGACGGCGAGCGCGCCCACCAGCGGCACGCGCCCCACGACGTCAGCGCCGTCGAGGCCGATGATGTCAACGCCGGTGAAGCCGCGGCGCAACAACGAAGCCGAGACCTGCAGCGGATCGACATCGACGACGACGCCGGCCTCAGCAGTGTTGCCGCCCGGCGCGTCCTCCAAGTGCAAGCGCAGGATGGGGGCAGCGACGTCGAAGACGCTCGCCTCGAGCCGCACGTCGAGGCCAGGACCGCCCGGCGCGGGCACGCGCAACAGCGGTGCACCGTCGATGGAGGCGCCGGCGAGGGCGGCGCGGCGCTCGACGAGGTGCAGCGTCGAGAAGACCGAGCGGCGAAAGCCGGGCATGCCGTACGAGCCGGTGACTTTGAGGCGGGCGTCGATGACGCCGACGTTGACGCCGCCGTCGACGCCGACGCCAACGCCTGCGCCTGCGCCGTAGTCGTCGACGTCGCCGTCATCGTCGAGGCCGCTGACGACGCCGACCTCGACGCGGGGGGCGAACGAGAATGTGCCGTCGAGCAGCTGCCAGCCCGCTGTCAACGACGACGACGTCAACGGCCGCGTGGCCCCGCGCCCCTCTGATGAGCCGGCGACCTCGCCGAAGCGGTCGACGACGTCGACGGGGGCAAAGACGTCGGCGGCGCTGTCGACGAAGACGAAGACACCAACGTCATCGACGGGGGCGACGCCGAGGTGGGCGCCGAACAATTCGAGCGGCGAGACGACGTCGAAGACGACGAGGCCGACGTCGAGCCGCTTCCACGGCAGGTGCACGGCGGCGTAGGCGCCGCTGGTGCGCCGGTCCCACGAGGCCGCGGTGGTGACGCGGTCGACGACGGCGCCGTCGCCGAGGGTCGCCGTCAGCTGTCCCGCGCGCAGGTAGGCGACATCGGTGGCCGAGAAGACGCGCAGGTCGTCGACGACGCGGGCGATGGCGGTGGGGTCGAGCTGCTGTCCGTTGAGCAGCTCTTCGCAGCGCAGCCAGCTGCAGTAGCCCGGCAACGAGCGGTCGACGGCGGGGGCGTTGTCGACGGCGCGGAACAGCACCGGCGCCTTCAAATGCAAAGAGAAGGGCGCCGTGTCGACACCGACGGAGACGCTGCCGCCGACGACGACATCGCCGCCGACGACACCGCCATCGACGCTGGCGCCGAGGGCGAGGCCGCCAGGGCCGGGTTCGTCGTCGACGGCGCCGACCAACGCCAGCGCCAACAGCGGCCACATCTCGTTCCTCGTCGTCGTCGGTGCGTCGCGGTGTCGGCGGTCAGTGCTTTGCGGGGGGCGTCGACAGCTCGAGCAAGACGCCGCCAGTGCTCTTTGGGTGCACAAAGGCGACGCGACAGTCGTGCGCACCGGGCTTCGGCTGCTGCGCGATCTTCGCGCCCTTCTGTTCCATCTCTTTGGTGTCTTGATCGACGTTGGGTGTGCGCAACGCAATGTGGTGAATGCCGCCACCGCGATCGTTGAGAAACTTGCTGACCTCGCTGTCGTGCTCTCGGCCGGGCAGGGGCGAGACCAGCTCGATGCGGGTGTTGCCGACCGGCAAGAATGCGACGCGGATGCCCCGATCGGGCAATTCTTCGACGTGCTCGCACTTCAGGCCGAGCTGCTGCTCCCAAAACGCCAGGGCTTCGTCGAGGTTCTTGGTGGCGATGGCGATGTGGTCGAGGGCCTCAATCTGCGGCACGCGTCACTCCCGCGCTGCGTCAGCTTCAGCTGCGCGTTGTTCGAGCTTCTTTTCAGCTTTATCAACGCGCACTCTGGCGTCTTGCACTTGTTGATGGGGAATCGCGCCGACATCTTGCGGGTCGGGACAACCAGCGCAAAAGACGCCGACACCGATGGCGGCGAGCGAGAGGAGCAGCGTGGGTTTCATGCCGTGAACGTAGTACGCCCGATCCAATGACGTACACGAGCATCCAGAAGATCCGCTTCGACGACGTCGACGGCGCGGGCATCGTTTACTACCCGCGCTACCTGCACCTCTGTCACGCGTCGTTCGAAGACTTCTTCGACGCCACCGCGCCCTTTGGTTACCCCGCGCTCATCTCGACGATGCGACGCGGCTTTCCGACAGTGCACATCGAAGCGAACTTTCGCGCGCCGCTCGCCTACGGCGACACCGCCGTCGTCGCCGTCAGCGTCGTC
>JANNAY010000368.1:0-4509 GCA_031384945.1 Deltaproteobacteria bacterium | reverse complement strand
GCGACGGCGGTACCATCCGACGACGACGCGGCTGTCGACGACGACGCCCCCGTAGCAACGGACGACGAAGACCCACGGTTTGCCCCGCCCGCGGCTTCGTCGACGAATTCGTGGTCACTCTGGGTCAGAAACCGCTGCGTCTTTCGCTGCTTTCGTGGGCCACCACATCTCGACCAGCGGCCAGAGCAGAAGCACAACCCACGTTGTGCACATCACGATGGCGCTGGGCGCGAACAGCACCGCGAAGCCCGGCGAGGTGAAGCGCACCAGCGGCGGCAGCAGCAGGTGCAGCAACGTCGATGTCGACGCGCTGATCAACACGATGAGCTTGGTGCGCGTCGACAGCGCGCACATCATGAAGATGTGTCCGAGGATCAACAGCAAGATGGGCATCGTGAAGGCGTGAAAGTGAAACGTCTCGACCACCTGGCGCGCCGGCTTCTCGAGCCGCAGCGGCACATCGTCGACAGGAAGATCGAGCTTCGGGTCGGCCTCGGTGGCGGGCTGCCCGCGGTAGTAGCTGACGACCTCGTCGCCAGAGACGCCGAAGCCGTCGTCGTCGTAGAGCCACAGCGACGTCGCCACGCCGACGGCGACGAAGACGAGAAACGCGGAGTAGAGGACGCGGGCCTCGAGCGAGAGCCGCGCCATCGGAAACGGTTTGGCGAACGCTCTCATCGGCTCTTCACGGCGACATTCACGGCGACATTCACGGCGATGTCGCCGACGTAGCGCTCGTCGGCGTCGAAGGTGGCGAAGTGGGCGCAGGCACCGCAGCGGCCAGCGCGGCGAGGGCGAGGGCGCGGCGCACGACGTGAACGGCGGCGCGGGAAGAGATGGTGGCGCCGCTGATGGTGTCGACGCCGGATGCGCCTCTGACGTCGACGTCTTTGGCTTGTTTGCCGATCCACTGTCTGAGGTAGCGCGGCGAGCGGATCTCGGCGCCGTAGGCCTCGCGGTAGGCCATGACCTCGAGGCGCTGCACCACCAGCGCCGGCGACAACAAGACGGCGAACGAGATGGGCTCGTGCTGGCCGACCTCGTCATCGACGACGGCGTAGCCGAGGGCTTGGCCAGCGGCGCTGTAGCCGACGTAGACGTGGTGCTTGGCTTTCGTTGTCGTGATGCCTTTGGCCTTGAGCGCGGCGGCGTCGACGTCGACGTAGCCCACGCGGTCGGCGTCGGCGAAGAAGACCTTCAACACCTGCGGCGTGGTGAACCACTGCCCGGCCTGCGCCGACGCCGGCGACGCCGTGACGGCGACGACACCCACGACGGCAAAGGCTGCAAGAAGAGACCGATCGGCCACGTCCCCGGCTTAGCCCCCGCGAGCAGGCGACTCAAGGCCAGCTGTTGTCGTCGTCACGCCGCCCCGCCGCCGCGGCGCGGTGCCCGCGGTCGGGGAATGGACCGCAGACCACATGACGTGTGAGAACGACGCCGTGGTGCAACGGTTGGACACGGCGCTCTCGCGGGCGCTTCTCGATGGCAAGGCCGGCGTCACCGTCGACGCCGCGGCCCTCGAACAAGCGCTGCAACAACAGCTGTTGCACGGCGGCACCCTCGACACCCTGCTGCTCGAGACCGGCCTGCTCGACGAGAGCGCGGTGCAGCGCGCCCTGGCCGCCGCCTGGCAGACCGACATCGTCGACGTCAAAGCCTTTGAAGACCCCGAGCCCGCCGCCACGAAGCTCTTGCCCGAGCGCATGGCCCTCGCCCTCGGCACCGCCCCCTTCGCCGTCGACGACGATGGCAACGGCGGGCGCACCTTGCACGTCGGTGTGCGCAGCCCCCTCGACAAGGGCCTCGTCGACGAGGTTGCGGCCCTGATCAAGGTCAAGGTGGTCGCCCACGTCGTGCCCGAGGTGCGCGTGTGGCAGGGGTTGCACAAGGCCTACGGCACGCCCCTCGAAGATCGCTTTCTCGCGCTGTTGCGCATGCTCTCGCCCGAGACGCGGGCGTCGTCGACGTTGCCGGTGGCGGCGCCGCCGTCTGACGCCAACGATCCCGTTGTCAGCTGGGATCTCGTCGAGGCCATGGCCCACCTCGCCGCCCAGGACTCGCGCGACGGCATCGCCCGCGTGGCGACGTCGTTCGCCCGCCGCTTCTTGCCCTTCGCCGCCCTCTTTGGCGTGCGGCAGAACGCCTGCATCGGCTGGCACCGCGCTGGTCCTGCCGAGGGCGCGATGTTCGCGTCGCGTCCGTTCACCATCACGCCCGATTGCCTGCTGCACCCGCTGGTCGGCACCGCCGCCACGACGCCGTCGCCGTACCTCGGCAAGCCCCCGCACTCTGAGGGCAACAGCGCGCTGTTTGGCTGGCTCGGCCGTCGTCGCCCGAAGTCGATCTTGTTGGTGCCCATCGTCGTCGCGCGGCGCCCTGTCGCCGCGCTCTACGCCGACGGCGGCATCCGCGCCCGTGATCCCCGTGAGCTCGGCGACCTCGTCGCCTTCACCGCCCGCCTCGGACCGGCCTTTGAGGCCCTGCTGCGCACGCGCCAGACCGCCGTCCAAGACTCGAGTCGTCGCCAGAGCACGTCGCTCTTTCCGCAGGCGGCCAGCGAGCTGCCCGAGGTCGTCGCCCTCAACGGCGCGCCGCCGATCCCGATGGATGACGGCGTGATGGCGCCGCCGCCGCTGCTGCCGACCGAGCTGCCGTCGACGTCGTCGTCGACGTTGAATTCGGCGCCGTCGATGCCGCCGCCGTTGCCGCCGCTGCCGGCGGTGCCGCCGCTGCCTTCGTCGATGCCGCCGGTGCCGCCGCTGCCCGAGCCGCACGACGATGGCCGCCGCGACGGCACGAGCCCCTTCGCCAAGAAGTACGTGCCGCCGCCGAGAGCGCTGCCGACGAAAGACAGCGAAAAGACCCTCGACGCTGACGACGACGTCAACAGCACGCCCATCGTCTTGTCGGGCATCGGCGCGCCGCTGCTCGACGAGCGCCTCGCCGCGCGCTTGCACCGTCAAGACGACGCGCGCAGCTCGACCCTCTTCGCCATCGACGACGCCGCCGCCCCGGCCGTCTGGCAGGGCGCGCTCTTGCAGACGGTCGAGCAGGGACTGCAAGGCGGCGTGACGCCTGAGTCGCGCAGCTTCGGCAAGCGCGCCGTCCTCGACGACGACGGGTGGGAAGACGTCATCTACGACGCCTCACACGCCAACGACCTCGACGGACCGCCGGCCCGCTCGGGCGGGGGCGAGCGCATCGACCTGAGCTTTCCTGAGCTGTCGACGTCGACGCTGGCGGGTCTGTACGGCGAAGAAGACGACGGCGACGACGACGACGATGGCGTCAACGACGACGACGACAAAGACGGCGCCGGCGGCCTCGCCGACGAAGCCACCGCCCGCATCAACGCGCCGCTCGATCCGCCGTTGTCGACGCTGTCGCACAAAGACCTGGTCGAGCTGCTGTTCGCCGGCGACGACGACCTCGTCGCCCGCGCCTCGCGCGAGCTGGTCTCGCGTGGGCTCGCCTGCGTGCCGGCGCTGTCCGAGCGCTTTCCAGGACGCTTGCGCGTCGACCCCTTCGACCCCGGCGAGAACGTGCGCTCGGCCGACCGCACCGGCCCCGTCGTCGACGTGCTCGCCCGCCTCGGCCCTGACGGCCTCGACGCCGCGATTCCGCACGTCGACAGCCGCTATCCGGCCCATCGGTTTGCCGCGGTCTTGCTCTTCTCGTTGACGCCCGACCCACGCGCCATCGATCTGCTGCGCGCGCGCTTGCACGACCAAGAGCCGCGCATCCGCGACCTCGCCGCCGAGGCGCTCATGCCCTTTCTCGCCCACCCGCGTTTCGAGGCGCTGCTCGTGCACCTGCGCGAGCGCACGTCGACGACGATGAAGCCGTACCCGGTCGAGTCCCGCCGCCGCGCCATCGAGCTGCTCGGCCAATTCCGCGACGTCGGCGCCGTCCCGCTGCTCATCGCCCTGTTGGGCAGCGTCAGCGAAGGCGCCCTCGCCGAAGACGTCCGCACCGCCTTGCGCGCCATCGCCCTCGCCGACTTCGGCAACCGCCCGAAGCCGTGGGAAAAGTGGTGGTCGAAGGCCAAGAAGCGCTCGCGCCTCGACTGGCTGATCGACGCGCTGTCGTCGGAAGAGCTCGAGCTGCGCCAAGGCGCCCACCGCGAGTTGGCCTCGTTGGCCGGCGACGACTTCGGCTACCGCCCCGACGCCGACAAGCGCGCCCGCACCCGCGCCATCGAGGTCTGGCAGCAGTGGTGGACCGACGAAAAAGCCCGCGCCCCCCGCCCCGCCGCCGTCGCCCGCTCGCAGTAATTTCGCTCCGCCCGTGATTCACAATCCGGGTTGTGGAGTTGCCCAACCCGGGTTGTGGATCGCGCATCAAGGCCTTGCCTCCGAACTCACTGCGAAGCTCGCCCCGTGAAGGCCCCCCCTGGCCCCCCCCAACCCGGGGGGCGGCGGCAGTGACCAATCCAAAAAGAAAGCCCAGCGCGCGGAGACGCCCCCGGGCGCGGGTTAACCCCGCGTTAGGGGGGGCCGGGGGGGC
>JANNAY010000360.1:0-5111 GCA_031384945.1 Deltaproteobacteria bacterium | reverse complement strand
CGGCCCGCAAGCTCGTGCTCGACCGCCTTGAATTCGCCGAGCGCGACGACGTCGACGCCGTCGCCGTCAGGGCCGCCGTCTTCGCCGCCGCCGCCGCCGCCCGCAAAGACGGCACCTTCGACCGCGCGGCCATCGTCGCCGCGGTCTCCAACGACTTCGGCGTCGACGTCGACGCCGTCCTCTACGCCGACCTCGAAGACGCCCACCTCGTCGACGCTGCAGCACTTCCCGTCGATGGCGCGCTGCTGGTGGATGAGTGGTCGCACAAAGAGATTCAGGCGCTGCTCTTGCGCGCCACGCAGGTCACCGTCGACGTCGACGCTACGCCGGCGCAGGTGCGGCGGCTCTTGCGCGCGCTCAAGCTGCACCAGCTGTTGTTTCGCGTCGCTGCGCCGAGTGATGACAACGGCGGCTTGTTGCGCCTCGTGATCGACGGGCCGATGGGGCTGTTCTCGTCGTCGACGCGCTACGGGATGAAGCTCGCCGTCTTGCTGCCGCATGTGCAGGCGTGCACGACGTGGCGGCTCGACGCGAGCGTGGTCTTGAAGAAGGGCGGCCGCGCCGAGTCCTTCGTCGTCTCCGGCAAAGCCGCCGCCCGCGCCGGTGACGTCGTCGATGAGCCGCTGCCGCCGCTCGTGCAGGCCCTCGTCGATGAGCTGCCGGCGCTGTTGCCGAAGTGCCTCGTTGCGGCGTCGACCGACCTGCTCGTCGTCGACGGCGGCGGCGCCATCGTCCCCGACGTCGTCGTCGTCGACGAGGCCGGCGGCAAGTCCTACGTCGAAGTCCTGGGCTTCTGGTCCCGCGACGCGGTGTGGAAGCGCGTCGAGCTCGTCGAGCAGAAGAAGCTCACCGTGCCCATCGTGTTTTGTTTCTCCGAGCGCTTGCGCGTCAGCGAAGAAGCGCTCGTCGACGACGCTGCTGCCCTCTGCTCCTTCAAGGGCGCGCTGTCGTCGAAGAAGGTCGCCGAGAAGCTCGCCGCGCTGCACAAGACGCGCGCGTCGACGTGAAGCAACTCGACTGAAGGAGAATGCGCCGCCCGTCGGGGAGGTTCGGGGCGCATGCGCGCACGCCTCCTCCTCCTCCTCTGCACGGTCGCTCTGGCGGGTTCACTCGACGCGCGCGCGGACAACGTTCGCGCGCCCGTCTCGTTCGAGGTCATCGTCGGCGACGAGCTCGTCGGCGAGGGCGTCTAAGTTGGCAGCTACTTACCCATCGTCGTTGGCAAGATGGCGGGCTCGAAACGTGATGTACGAATCAGAGACGTGTTCATCGAAGAGATGATCGTCACGGGGCGAAATGTTCGCATTTATTCAGACTCTAAACACGTCTATCCTTACGGGTGTTGGATTGAACTGAAAGATGCGTCGACGCCAGGGTTCTATGCAACACAGCCGGAGCACTGCCCGGGTCAACTGTCAAAGGCGACCTTCCTGCGCCGCGATCGTCCGCCGCTGCGTGAGCCCACGGCCGCGGAGGTCAAGGCCCTCATGAACAGCGAGGACTGCGACAGCTGCGACCCGTACTTCACCGCACTGCTGGCCCACTACCGTCCGTGCAAGCCGCAGCGCCCCGTGCCGGAGTATGGGGAGACGCTGGACTTTGAGAGTCCGGACGACTTCATCAAAGGACGCGACGCCGCGACGAAAATGAGGTCTCAATGGCAAGCGGAATGCGTCAACGACGGCAAAAAATCGTCTTGTTGGAACCTCTACGACGATGGCGCTTTCGACGATGACACGGGCCACGAATGCTCCATCCGGGTGCTCGCGGACGACCCTCAGAAGCCCGGCGTCGCAACCCACCGCAGGATCACGGAGGACGGCTGCCGGATGCTGGCGTCGGGTCTCGAGCGGGAGTGCCTCCAGACGCTGGGCTGCCGCGTGCAGACCCGTTGGGTCAAGTCGCCGCGGGAGGACCTCGACGACGCAGACTGGCAAGACCTCTAAACGAAAGAACGCGCTCAACACGAGCCGGTCCGACCAACGAACACCACGCCTCCCGCGCGCAGCGCGGCCCAAAACGAAAGAACCCGCTCAACATGAGCGGGTCCGACCAACGAAATGACAGGGATGGGATGGGATGGAGGAGGGAGTCTCTCGTTGGTTGAAGACCTATAAAGCAGGCGCGATGCCAGCTTTGAAGACGACGCAGCCGGCGCATCCGGATGCGGCGTCACTGGCGACTGCGCGCAACTTGCGCAAGTGAATTCGCGAGCAGCGCTTGCGCAACGAACCAGCCTGCGCAGCGGATGCGCAATCGCCGTTGCGCAACCGCGGTAGACACGCGCCATGCGCATCGTCTTCGGCGACGCCTTTGACGACGGCGCCTGGCCGGGACCACTCGGGGGAACGGCGAAGCGCGCCGTGCTCGACGAGGTCTGGGTCGGCGCGCAAGGACTCACCGACGTGCTCGAGGTGCGGCTCGGGCTGCTGGCCGCCGACGCGCACACGCAGGCCGAGCGGGCCGCTGACCTCGCGCGCAAGCTGCGGGCGGCGAGCGCCGCGGGTGCGTCGGCGCCGTGGACGTCGTCGTTGTCGGTGGATCCGTTGGCGACGGCGCGGGCGCTGCTGCGCACGCGCGACGCCCTCGGCGAGATCGGCGTCGATGACAGCGTCGACGATGGCGTGCTGCCCGAACGGCTGCGCGCGATTCACGCGGCGACCCGCGGCTGCCTGCCCGGCCGCGTCGATCGCACGCGCGCGGTGTTGACGGCGCTGCGGCAGGGGTGGCGGTCCCGCGTCGACGTCGTCGAGACCGTCGGCGACCTCGAGGCGCAGACGCCGCTGACGCGGCAGCTGCTGCAGGCGCTCGGCGACGGCGGCACGAGCATCGGCGCGCGTGTGCTGCCGCGCGCATCGAACGAAGGCAGCGACCTCGCCCGCGCCCGCGCCTTCGTCGACGGCGCTGGCGCCGGCGGCTCGGGTGAGGGCCTGCGCGGCGACGGGTCGCTGTTGTTGCTGCGCCCCGACGACGCCGCCTCGTGCGCCGACGAGGTCGCCGAATTCGTCAGGGCCCGCGTCGACGGCGGCGAAGAAGGCGCGCGCGCGGGCGCGGCGTCGACCATCATCGTCGGCGCCGACGACGGACTCGACGAAGCCCTGCACCGCCGCGGCGCGCCGACCCTCGGCATCGCCGGCGTGTCGGGCAACGACGCGCTGTTGGCGTTGTTGCCCCTCGTCGTCGCCGTCGCCGCCGACCACCCCGACCCCGAGCGGCTCTACGAGCTGTGCGCGCTGCCGCTGTCGCCGGTGCCGCGCAACATCGCCGCCAGCGTGCGGCGGGCGCTGTTGAAGCAGCCGTCGGCGCGGTCGCCCGACGTCGTCAAAGCCATCGAAGCGGGGCTGCTCTCGCTCTTGTCGCGCGACCAGACCGACCTCGGCGACGACGCGGCGAAGGTGAAGAACGACCGCCTGCGCGAGCGTTTGAAAGTCTTGGTGCCGGCGTGGGGCGGGCTGTCGGTGTCGCCGCTGTCGACGTCGGTGCTGCTCGATCGCACGGCGAATCTCTTGCAGTGGCTGCAGGGGCGGCAGAAGCGTGAGCACGGCGATGACGAGCGCACGCCCTACCGGGCTGCCATCCGTCAGATTTCGCTGTTTCGCCGGCTGCTGCTGCAGCTCGAGCTCGAGTCGCTGACGGCGCCGCAGCTGTTGCGCCTGCTCGAGAGCGCCACCGAAGGGATTCGCCCGCTTCCTCGTCGACAGGCCGAAGCCGGGCTCGTCAAGCTCGATGGTCCGGGCACCCTGTGCGGGCCCGCCGATGTGGTCATTTGGTGGGGCTTCACGCAAGACAGCGCACGGCTGCCGCGCTCTCCTTTCTCCGTCGAAGAAACCAGACAACTGTCAGATGCGGGCTTCGCGCCGCCGTCGTCGTCGGCGCGGGCCAAGGCGCACGCAAAGGCCGAGAGGCGTCCGTTGTTGCACGCGCGGCAGCGCCTGATTCTGTGCTGTCCACGACGGGGCGACGACGGCCGCGAGCAGCACCCGCATCCGCTGTGGGACGAGCTGATGGCCCGCGTTCCGAAAGACGAGCGGCGCAGCGCGGCTCGCGCTTTGACGCGTCCTGAAACTGGACAGCTGTCATTGGTGGCGCGCGTCCCTCCCGTCCCGCGTGCGCTGCCGCAGCCGATCACGTCGTGGCGCATCCCCCCCGGCAGCGTGCAGCCGTCTGAGGTGACGTCGCCGTCGTCGGAAGAGCGGCTGCTCTCGTGCTCGTTTCGCGCCGTGCTGCAAGAGCGCAACGTCAAGCCCTCGCGCCTGCACCTGCCGCGCGGCGCGCAGCTCGAGGGGCAGGTCGTGCACGCCCTGATCGCGCGCGTGTTGCAGAAAAAAGTCACCGACAAAGACGAAGCCGCCGCCGTCGCCCGCGCCGAATTCGACGCCGTCGCCGAAGAAGCCGCGGGCGCGTGGCTGCGCCCCGGTCGCGAGCAGACGCGCCTGCGTGTGCGCGAGCGGGCGGCCCGCGCGGCGCAGGCGCTGGTGCAGATCCTCGGCGACAACGGCTTCGTCACCGTCATGGTCGAAGAAGAAGTCGAGAAGCAGCTGCCGGGGCAGCGCACGCTCAAGGGCACCCCTGACGTCGTGGTCGATGGTCCGCTGGGCCGCATGGTCATCGACCACAAGACGGGCAACGACCGAAGTCGGCGCCAGCAGCTCGCCGAGGGCAGCGCCGTGCAGCTCGTCGACTACACCGTCATCGTCGGCGAGAAGGGCAAGCCGTGGCCGCAGGCGGCGTACTTCCAGCTGCGCTCGCGCCGCCTGATCACGACAGACGCGCGCGTGAAGGGCGCCGAGGTCGTCGTCGGTCCGCGACCCAAAGACGCGTGGGACGTCGTCGACAAGGCCCGCCAGCGCGTCTTTGCCGAGCTGATCAAGGGCGAGCTGTCCGCTCCGGCGGCCGATGGTTCGTCGCCGTTGTTGCATGTGTTGCAAGACCCGCTGCAGCTCGAGCCGCCGTGCCCGGGCTGCCCGGCGGATGTGCTGTGTGGCCGCGCGTTTGTGCCGAGGAAGCGATGAGCACGTCGAGGATCCTGAAATCTGACGAATGTCAGGAAATGCCTGAGCCGCCCTTCTCTTCCCCCCCACCCTGCCTCCCTCCCTTCAGGGAGGGGGGGC
>JANNAY010000352.1:0-8855 GCA_031384945.1 Deltaproteobacteria bacterium | reverse complement strand
GCCCCCCGAAACCGGGGGGAAGTCGCGGTTGACGAGGCATCATCGAACGCCGAGCGCTCGACGACGTCACGGGTGTCGATTTCCCCCCGGTTTCGGGGGGCCAGGGGGGCCTTCAGAGCGCGCCCCAAGCGGTGCGGCGGTGGCGGTGAGCAGCCCGTGCCCGACGACGGTAGGCTGAGGGCCGTGACGTCAACGGTTGCCCCAAGGTCCGCCTACCGCGAGCTCGGACTGCTCGCCGAAGGCGGCATGGCCCTCGTGCAAAGCGCCGTGCGCGACGACGGCGTCAGCGTCGTCATCAAGCGCGTGCGACCGCCGCTGTGCTTCGATGCGTCGTACCTGCGGCTGTTCAAAGACGAAGCCGCCGTGCACGGCGCCCTCTCCGGATCAGAGGGCGGCGTCGACGACGACAGCCGCAGCTGCCCGCACATCGTGCAGCTGCTCGATCAGGGCGAAGACGAGCAGGGTCCGTTTCTCGTGTTCGAGCACGTCGACGGCACCGACCTCGGCGTGCTGCTCGACAAAGCACAAAAAGACGGCGTCGCCCTCGACGTCGAATTGGTCATCGCCGTCGGCCGCGCGCTCTTCACGGCCCTCGCCTGGGTGCACGAAGCCCAGCGGGCCGGCACGTCGCTCGAGGTCGTCCACCGCGATGTGTCGCCGGGCAACGTGCTGATGGGCGAAGACGGCTGCGTGAAGCTCGCCGACTTCGGCGTCGCGGCCTCGCGGCTGAAGAGCGAGCACACCGTCGCTGGCGAGCTCAAAGGCAAGTTCGCCTACATGGCGCCCGAGCAGACCCGCGGCGACAAGGTCGACGGCCGCGCCGACCTCTTCGCCGGTGGCGTCGTGCTCTGGGAGTGCCTGCAGAACGCCAGGCTCTTCGATGGACCGACGGACGCCGACGTCGTCCACAAGGTCCGCGACGAGGCCGCCCCCGCCCTCGACGTCGCCCGCGTCGGCGCCGACCTCGCAGCGCTGATCGCGCACCTGCTCGAGAAAGAGCCGGCGCGCCGCCCCGAGAGCGCCCGCGCTGTCGCGAAGCGCTTCGACGCCATCGCCCTCGACCGCGGCCTCGACGACGGCCTGTCGCGCATCGTCGCCCGCGCCGTCCGGCAGGCGCCGCGCCGGTCCGTCACGCCCATCGCCCCCGACGTGCGGCGTCGCACGCAGCGCGTGCTCGGCGCGAGCCCGACCCTCGAGCGCAAGCCCCGCAGCCGCACCCTCGCCGCCGCCGCCGCCATCGCCGCCGTCTCCATCGTCGTCGTCGTCGTCGGGGTCAACACCGCCGCCGCCCCCCGCGAGATCGTCGAGACGCTGCCGCCGCTGCCTCCGGCCACGACGACGCCCGCGACGACGACGCCCGCGACCACGACGACGCCCGCGACGACGCCCGCGACCACGCCCGCGACCACGACGACGCCCGCGACCACGACGACGCCCGCGACGACGCCCGCGACGATGCTGACCGCGCCGACGATGGCGACGCTGGCGAAGAAGAAGACGCCCGCGACGACGACGAACACGACGTCAGCAGCGACGACAGCGACGACGCAGGCGCAGGCGGGCTTCGGCAAGTTGAGCGTCAACGCCGAACCGTGGGCCCGCGTGTCGGTCGACGGCGTGGTCGTCTCACCCGAGACGCCGCTGGTGGCGCTGACCCTGACGGCCGGCAAGCACACGGTGCTGCTCGAGAATCCGGTGTACGGACTCAAGAAGACCATCGTCGTCGACGTCGCCAAAGACGGCCACGAGCGCCGCTTCGTCGACCTGCAGAACTGAGCGACGCGCGCCCTCAGAAGCAGGTGTCGAGGCCGCCGTTCTCAGATGTCATCGTGCCGCCATCGCACGACGGAGCGCCGCCGCTGAAGGCGACAGAGGCCTGGCCGCCGTCCGAGACGAAGCGCCCGGCACCGACGAGGGAAAGGTGCGCGAGCGTGCCGCCGCCGCTGCGGTTTCTGACGTTGTTTTCGACGATCAGCGTCGTCCCCGCACCGCCCCAACTGCTGCTGGTTTCAAAGGTGAAGACGTCGCCGCCGGCCACGGTGAACGTGCCCGGCAAAAACACGACGCTGCCAGAGACGAAGGCCTGGTAGCCGCTACCCGGCGTGACGAAGTTCGCCGGCAAGGTGATGGGGCCGCCTGACCACTGCGAGATGACCGCTGGCGCCAGCACCAGGTTCGCTTCGGAGAGGTCGAGGGCCGTGAAGGCCTCGACGTTGCCACCCAGCCGCAGCGTCGGCGTGCCGCCACCGGCACCGATGAGCGGCGCGCTCGACGCCCACGTCAGGTCGCGCTCGACCCTGAGGCTCGCCAGCTGGTCCGACATCTCGAGCTCGCCGTTGACGGCGACGTCGACGCACAAGACCGCTTCAGCGACGACGACACGGGTGCCGCTGTCGACGGTGCAGGTGCCGTTGTTCACTGTCGGCGAGACGATGGTGAAGACGTTGCCGTCGCCGCTGAAGCTCAGCTCGGTCTCGAGGCGCGGCTCGAGCACCATGAAGCCACCGCCGGTCAGGCGGGTGCGGTTCACCCGCCAGACCGCGTTGTTCGCCTGGCCGAGGATGAAGCCGCTGACGTTGACGTCGATGCCGGGGGCGTTGAGCTGGCCGCTGCCGAGGTCGACGTTGCCGATGCTCCATGCCTGTTGTTCGTCGAGCGCACTCAGCGTCACGCCGTTGAAGTCACCCGCGATCGTCAGGTCGCCGGCGAAGCCGCTGGTGAAGGTGAAGGCAAAGGTGTGGGCGACGTCGTCGCCGATGAAGCGCAGCTCGCCGGTGACGACGACATCGGCGCTCTCGCGGGCAGCGACGTCGCCGCCGATGGCGAGCACGCCGTCGACGACGACGCGTCCTTCGCCGGTGACCTCGGTGTCGCCGTCGACGGTGACGGTGCAGCCGGCGACGATGTTGATGACGCCGCCGACGGTGAGGCTGCTGGTGACGAGCGATCCGCCGCCGTCGCAGCGGACGCCGCCCGCGCCGCCGAGCGCGACGCTGCCGACGTCGACGGCGGCGCCGACGACGACGCTGGCCCCATCGACGAAGAGGCTGTCGGCGTCGAGCGGGCCGTTCATCGTCAGCGTGCCGGTGGTGACGTCGACGCTGTCGGCGACGATGCCGTCGCTGTTGGTGTCGCCACCGATCTGCAGCCGGGGCAGACGGCCGCTGACGTCGACGACGCTGCCAGCGAAGCCGCCTGCGAAGACGGCGCCGTTGACGATGGCAGCGCCGACGTCGACGACGACGTCGCGGCCGAGGCCGAGGTTGCCGCCATTCAGATCGAGCGCTGCGTTCGGCGTGAGGGTCACAGCCCCCCAGCCGGTGTCGTCGGCGGGCGCGAGCACCAGCGCGTTGTCGACGCCGTCGACGACGACGACGAGGTCTTCGCCGTTGGGCACGCGGCCGCCTGTGTCTTCGCCGTCGTCCCAGTTGGCCGGCTCAGCCGGATCGGCGGTGACGCCGCGCCAGACGACGCCGCTGCGCACGGCGATGATGTTCGCGCTCACGCTCTGTTGGCCGCTGCGCACCGTGAAGGGCACGACGACGACGTCGGGGTCGCTGATGTCGGTGAACGGCGCGACCAGAATCTCGTTGGCTTGCTCGTCGTAGCTCACGTGCACAGGTGCGCTCTCGATCTCGACGCTGCCGCCCGAGGCGTTGAGGCGCACGCGCTTTGGCTGCGACGCTGTGGGCGGCACGACGACGATGGTGTCGCCAGCGACGAGCCGCACTTGCGGGCCACACGGGTTGGCGCCGATGCCGCTGACGCTGCCGGCTTGCTCGTTGATGCACACGCCGCCGAGCGCGATGGTCGCGTTGTTCACCAGCGCGCCGCCGTCGAAGGTGAGGTCGCCCGCGACGGTCAGCCTGTTGTTGTTGGTCAGCGTGCCGCTGGCGGTGATGACGACATCGCCGCTGCCGTCGTTGTTGATGTCGTCGACGGTGCCGCTGCCGAAGACGCCGTTGAAGAAGTTGCCGCCGACCTCGAGCGATGACGTCGCCCAGCTGCCCTGCAGCCGCTGGATCGAGCCAGGCGCTGAGACGACGCGGCCGACGCGGAAGCTGCCGGCGATGGCGACGTCGTCGGGGGAGGCGAAGACGAAGGTGCCGGCTGCGTTGTTGCTGGTGATGCTCGCGGTGCCACGAAGCACCAGCGTGCCCGAGCTCTCACCGAAGTTGACATCCGCGTCACCGTCGACGTCGAGGGTGGAGTCAGAGGCGATGCGGACGCCGCCCGCGTAGCTGCCACAGCGCAGCGTGATGCCACCGCCCACGTCAACGCTGCCGAGGAAGTTGGGCGTGCACCTGCCGCCGACGGTCAGCGAGGTGGCGATGAAGGGGGCCGCTTCGCCGATGTTGCTGAACTGGACGTCGCCAGCGAGGGCTGCTGGCGTCGTCGTCAGTCCATTGATCACGGTGAGCCCCGGCGCCCAGCCGAGATCGACGTTGAGCAAGCTGCCGACCTCGACGGTGGCGTCGCCGCTGACGTCGTTGCCGATGGAGGTGACGCCGCCGGCGAAGATGACGCCCGAGAGCTGGGCGTCGCTCTGCAGCGTGAGCCCGCTGACGACGAGCTGCGCGTCGGCGCCGACCTGGATCGACGCGCTGCCACCCGGGTCGCCCACCAGCAACGACGTGCCGAAGACGTTTTGGCTGAAGCTGGCGCTCTGGCCGACGATGACAGTGGCGTCTTCGAAGTCGAACGAGCCCGCGACTGTGAAGTTGTTGACGCGCAGAACGCCGCTGGGGTCGCGCGCGAGGCGCAGCTCGCCAGCGCGAGCGACGTCGACGGCGTTGGCGTCGAGTCCGTGAACGAGCTGGACGAAGCCGCTGCGCACGGTGAGCGCGGCGATGGTGGCGTCATCTTCGAAGCTCCACCCGGGCTCGAGCTCAAAGTCGGTCTCGGCCGTCACCTCGATCGCCGCGAGGTCGATGCCGTCGACGCCGCTGACGGTCCCGCCCGGGCCTTGCAGCGCGAGCGTGCCCACCTGAAAGCCCGGCGCGTCGACGACGGATCCGTCGAGCACGAGGCCGCTGTGCACGGCGAGCTGGTCGTCGATGGCGACCGTGGCGCCGGCCTCGACCGTGGCGGCGTCGACGTCGAGCGCGGCGACGGTGAGGGGCGCGCGCACGCTGTCGTCGGCGGGCACGAGAATCGCGTCGTCGCGGCCGGGGACGCCGGCGGGCACCCAGTTGCCCGCGTCGGCGCTGTCGTTGGGGTCTTGGCCGCTGCCGCCGAGCCAGACGGACACACCGGCGACGATGCGGCCGCGCCCCTGCGTCACGCCGCTGCCGCTGGTGACGCTGTAGGTGAACGGCACCGCTGTCGTCGTCGTCGTCGCGGTGGCCACGCCGGTGACGGGATCGACGCTGAGCGTGGCCGGGCCGGAGACGATGCTGAACAGCGCGTCGCCATCGGCGTCCCCACCGTTCAGCTGCGCCGTCGCCGTGCCTGGCGTGGCGGAGACGATGTGGGTGGCGAGGGCAAACGCGGGTTCGCCTTCGCCTTCGCCTTCGCCTTCGCCTTCGCCTTCGCCGGGGCCGCCGAATTCTTCGCGGACGGGCGGGTTGCGCGCGACGCCGACGGCGGCCGCGCCGCACGACGGATCGGCGGCGTCGTTGGCGGCGCACTGCGGAAACTGATCGTCGACGCCGCACAAGCCGTCGCCGTCGAAGTCGGTGCCGCGGTTCTGACACGCGGCGGGCTCGGTCACGTCGCTCTGGCCGTCGCCGTCGTCGTCGCAGTCAAAGATGGCGCCGTCGACGTCGCAGCGGGCGGCCTGCAGCGCGGTGCCCGTCAGCCCGCCGCAGGTGGAGCCACAGGCGCGCCACGTCGCCAGCACCGGCTCACCGTTGATGAAGGGCAAGCCCTGCACGGTGTCGTCGTCGCAGTCGCGGGCGGTGCCGTCTCTGGGGCAGGGGTTCTCGGCGTTGATCAACACGAGGCCCCAGGTGACGGGCTCGCCGGCTGGCGCGACCTGCGCGAACAGCGTGCCGAATTGTCCGCTGCCGTCTTGCTCGACGAAGACGTCGAAGGGGCCGAAGCCGGGCACGTCGAGGGCTTTGACCACGCCGCCGTCGGTGGCGCCGCTGACGTCGACGGTGCCGCCGCTCGAGAACAGCGAGATGGTGATGGCGGTGCCGTCGGGCAGCGGCGGCGACACGGCGAGGTCGACGCGGGGCGCGACGCCGTCGACGAGCTGCAAGATGACGTCGACGGCGGCGGCGACGTTGACGACGCTGGCGGCGCTGGCGGTGGCGCCGTCGCTGGCGGTGGCGACGAAGCGGACTTCGCCGGCAGTGACGCCGACGAAGCGAAAGGCGCCCGCGGCGTCGCTGACCACGCTCGACTCAGGCACGTCGTGGCCGTCGAAGCGGCGCAGCGCGGTGACGGTGGCGCCGGCCGCGGGGGTGCCGCCGATGTCGCGCACGACGCCGCGCACCTCGATGGTTGGCGCGAGCTTGACGTCGCCGAGCTCGACCGACGACAGCCGCGCCTCAGGGGCGTCGCCGTGAATCACCTTCGCCAGCGAGAACGACGTGAACGCGCCGAGCTCGGGCCAGCCGTTGCCGTCTTCGTCGATCGAGGCGCGCAAGGTCCATGCGCCTTCGCCGAGGCCGCGCACGGCAAAGGCGCCGTCGTCGCCGCCGCGCTGGGTGCGTCCGCTGCCATCGACGTTGATGGCGGGAAATTTCACGGCCTTGTCGTCGCTGACGGCGCGGCCGGTGACGACGCCGGGCTCGAGGTCGTCGACGCGGCGCAGATCGAAGCAGCCCGCCAGCGGCACGGCGACGACGCTGGCGAGCGCGGTGACGAGCGCCACAGAGAGCGAGCGAGAGGGCGCGCGACGGTTGTTCATTCGGATTCTCTCGAGGGCGCCGGGCCCCCGTAAATGCGAGCGCGCACGGCGTGGCTGCCGCCACCCAACAAGACACCGAGCACGAGAAACATCGGCTGCGGACCGAAGCCCGCGAGAAAAGAAACGCCAGAGAAGAGGCCGAGGTAGGCGGCGGCGCCGCAGACGGCGGCGAGGGCCATGCGCTTCACAGCGCTCTCAAGCGGATAGATGCGCGTCTCGATCCAGGCGACCAGCAGGCCGGCCCAGAGCGATCCGAGCAGAGCGACGACGGCGACGTCGACGACGCCGAGGTCGTCGCCAGCGCGCTTCTTCAACAAGAACGCGCCGATGCCGCCCAGCAGCAGGGCGAAGAGCACGACGTTGAACAGCACGCGCGAGAGCATGATCAAAACCCCGCGCAGATGGCGTCGAGGCAGCCCTGGGTGGTGACGCCGTCTTCTGGCGTGGGCAGATCGGTCTGACAGCCGACGCCGCGCGGGCAGTCGAGGTCGTCGCGGCAGCCCGTCGAGCAGAACTTGCCGATGGTCTCGTCTTCGCCGGTGTCGGGATTCTGGCGCTTGAGCTCGTAGCAAAAGCTCGAGAAGCCAAAGGCGTCGATGTCGGCGCAGTCGGCGTCTTCGGCGCAGTCGCGACAAAACGGGTCGGGCGCGGTGAAGCAGGCGCCGTCGTCGATGTCGGCGGGGCAGCCGGCGGCGTCGGCGAACAACTCGGCGCCGCAGCAGAACTGTCCGAGCTCGCACGAGGTGTCTTTGCTGCGGCAGCCCTGGGCCTGGCACTGGTTGTCGTCGCCGCACAGCTCAAAGGCGCCGCAGTCGTTGGCGTCGGCGCAGCCGTCGAGGCACGTCTCTGTCGGCAGGTCGCAGTAAGTGCGCGCGAGCGGACACTCGGCGCTGCTCTGGCATCCGGCGCGCTCGCAGGCCCCGCTGGCAAGGCACTCGGTGCCTTCGGGGCAGCCGTCGGCGCTGCCGGGGGTCGGGCACGGATCGCCGAAGCGTCCATCGCCGTGGCAAATCTTGTTCAAGCCATCTTGGATGACCGTGTCGCCGAGGGCGCAGCCGCCGATGCAGGTCTGCTGCTGCGGTCCAGCGTCGAGAAAGCAGAAGCTGCCGGCGGCGCATTCGACGTCGCGGGTGCACAGCTTCAGGCAGACGCCGAAGTCACTGCACGTTTGTCCGTCGGGGCAGGTGGCGCCGTCAGCGCAGTGCACCGCCGTCGCGCACGATCCGGCTTGGGCGATGGGCACGCAGCCGCCGGCCTCGCAGGTGAAGCCGGTGGCGCACGGGCCGCAGCCGGGGGCGCAGAAGCCGTCGCTGCAGACGCTGGGCAAGCCGCTGGTGCCGACGCCGCATTCGGCGTCGTCGTCGCAGACGTCGCAGGCGCCTTTGATGCGGCGGCAGACGTCGCCGCCAGAGGCGTCGCAGAAGGCGGCGGCGTCGCCGAAGCCGCAGTTGGTGCCGGGGGCGCCGCAGAAAGAGCAGACGCCGGGGTTGGCGCTGCAGTCGAGGCCGGCTTTGCAGTCGCCGGTGGCGATGTCGCAGACGAGGCCGGCGTCGCAGGCGTCGTCGGCGTCGCAGCCGACGTCGACGGATTGGCCTTCGCCTTCGCCTTCGCCGGCTTCGCCTTCGCCTTCAGAGGCGCCGTCGTCGGGGCAGCCGGCGGCGACCACGAGCACGGCAAGCAGGGCGAGCGGAGCGGCGAAACCGGACGTCGAAAAACGCATGCGCCCACGCTCCCCCGTCGTCGTCAGCGGCGCAACGGGGACGGCGCGACGCCGCCACCCCTGACGTGCCTGGGCAGGGAAGGGCAGGAGATGGGTTTGCCCCCGCGCAGCGGGGGTGCTGGGGGCTCTGCGGCGCGGGCAACGCAATGCTCATCTCCTTCCTCGCCGCCCTCCCGCTCACCTGGAGACAGCACCGGTGCGGCTGGCGACGACGCCGGTGCAGCTGGAGACAGCACCGGTGCAGCTGGAGACGGCACAGGTGGAGCTGGAGACAGC
>JANNAY010000350.1:0-11024 GCA_031384945.1 Deltaproteobacteria bacterium | reverse complement strand
CGCCCGCCGCGTTCACCTGCTCTTGCGCGAGAAAGACCGCCTTTTGCAGCGACGAGCCGAACGATCCCAGCGCCCCCGACGTCGACGACAGCACGCCGATCTTCACCGGCTCGAGGGGCGCCTCGCGGGCGGGCACACACGAAGAAATCGCCGCCGACGATGCGATCAACAGTGTCACTTGAAACGCACGCTGCATGGCATCACCTCGTCGAGACCGCTGACGGTTTGACCGCTAATTTCGCAAGTCGAGCCGCTTCGCAAATGTTTCGCCCGGCTTCACCTTCGCGAAGTAGGCCTCTTTGATGTTGGCGTCGGGGTTCACCAGCGACAGCTCGAGGTTGCCGGCCGGCACGGGCACCCGCACCAGCGGTGTCTCGCCGAGCTTCTTCTTGCCCAGGTAGACCGTCGTCCACGGCACCGTGTCGAGGGTCAGAAAGCCTTCGCCTTCTTCTTCACCCTTGTCGCCCTTGTCGCCCTTGTCGGGCGTCTTCTCGGGCACCTTCTCGGGGACTTTGTCGACGACGACAGGTCGCCGCGGCGGATCCCGTCGCTTCTTCGGCGGCCGCTTCGGATCCTGCGCCGCCTTCGGGTCGTCGTCTTCTTCTGCGTCTTCGTTGTCGACGACGACCACCGCGACGGCGCTGCCAGCGTCAACGACGACAGGAGCGACGACAGCAGCGACGACGTTCTCGACGACGCTCTCGACGACGACGGCTTTGGCGCCAGCGTCGACCACGACAGCGACGCGGTCTACGTCGCCGGATCTGTGGTCGGCCTTGTCGATGGCGATGACGACACCGACGGCGACGAGGCAGCCGACCAGGGCGGCGGCGATGGGAACGACGAGCGAGCGCTTCTTCTTCGCCGGCAGGTCGGCGGTGTCGCCGAGGGGAGGGGCCAACACACCGTCGAACGACGGCGGCGTCGGCGACGGCGTGGGGTTTGTGTTGCCCTTGCGCTCGATGAGGGTCTCGCGCTCGCGCGGCGGGGCCAACACGGGCGGCGGGTCGACGTCGCCCTCGGCGGTGACGAGGGGCGAGCGCTTGGCCGCCGACGGCGTGGTCGCGCCCGACTCAGACAGCGCCACCCGCGGCATGCGCAGATCGCTCTCGCTGTCGCCCGCCGAGCGCGCAGACTTTCTGCCGCCATCGTCGTCGTCGTCTTCGGGGATGTCGCCGGTTTGGTTGAGGCAGGCCTCGAGCACCGCCCGCTGCTTGTCGATCACGTCTTTGAAGAGCCGCTGCATCAGCTCTTTGCCCTGCTGCGGGCGGTAGCGGTCGCCGGCGGCGGTGATGGCGTCTTCGAGGGCGTCTTTGAATTCTTCGGCCGACGAGAAGCGCTGGTTCTTGTCTTTTTGCAGCGCCTTCAGCGTGATCTTCGCCAGCTCGGGGTGGCAGTCGGGGTTCACCCGCACCGGCGAGATCAACGGCTCGCCGAGGATGCGCTCGACGCTGCGCACGATGGTCTCGGCCTTGTAGAGGCGACGGCCGGCCAACATCTCCCAGAAGACGATGCCGGCGGCGAAGACGTCGCTGCGGGCGTCGAGGGGCTCGCCGCGCACCTGCTCTGGTGACATGTAGGCGTACTTGCCCTTCAACGTACCAGCGTCGGTTTCTTGCACCCGCATCGCGGCTTTTGCGATGCCGAAATCCACCAGCTTTGGCAGACCTTCATAGGTGATCAAGACGTTCTGCGGCGAGACATCGCGGTGGATGATCTGCAGCGCGCGTCCCCGGCTGTCGCGGGCAGTGTGCGCGGCGTGCAAGCCATCGAGAACGCCGAGAAACAGCCCGCCCCACAGTGTTGACTTTGGATACTGGCCCGAGCGTTTTGCCATCCGCAAAACAACGCCAAGGTTCTGGCCGTCAATAAACTCCATGACCATGAAGTAGCGGCCGTCGACCTCGCCGACGTCGAAGGTGTGTCCGATGTTCGGGTGGTTGAGCGCCATCGACAGGCGCGCCTCGTCGAGAAAGCTCGACACCAACACCGGATCGCCGGTCAGGTGGCTGTGCAGGCGTTTGACGACGAGCAGCTTCTCGATGCCCGCCGGACCTGGGGCGTGCGCGAGGTAGATCTTTCCCATGCCGCCGTGACCGAGTCGTCCGAGCAACACGTACTTGCCCAAACGTCGTCGCGCGGTCGGCTTCATCACCAGCCGATCGACCTCTGCTCCTTCCAACGATCCTCCTGTCTGTGGGGAATGCTCCTCCCTCGCTCGCGTCGAGTCAAAGCAACCGCCGCGGCCTGACGCCTCCCGTCACGCCCTCCTTAACAACCGTTCAGTGTGAGCCCGGTGGCTGCTACCGCGCTGAGCATGGATCTCTGGTTGTGCGGCCCCAAAGAGAAGCATTTCACCGCCGTCGTCGATGGCAGCAGCGTCGTGTCGACGACGACGATCGGCGGCAAGGCGAAAGAGACGACAAGGGCGTACGCGTCGCCGGCCGAGGCCGAGGCCGAGCGCGAGAAGATCGAGCGCAAGAAGCTGCGCGAGGGTTGGGTCCACCGAAACGACGCCGCCGACATCGGCGACATCTGCTTCGTCGCCTACGCCGGCAGCGGGGGCGGCGGCGCCGTCGTCGACCTCGACAGAAACGGCGACCGCGTCGTGCGCGTCACCTGCAACAGCCAGCTCACCAGCCACCGCATCGACGTCGTCGACGTGCAAGACGGCCGCTTCACGACGCTGGTCGACGGGGCGACGGCGTCACAGGCCTTCGTGCACCGGGCGCTGCTCGATGCGCGGGGCGGGCTCTATTACACGCTCAACGACGAGGTCTGGCACCAGGCTCCGTCGTCGGCAGGCGATCGCCCGCCGCCGCGCAAGATCAGCGGCTTCTTCGCTGGCGCCGTCGGCAACCAGTTCAACCCCCACGTCGTGCGGCCCGCCTTCGACGCTGCGCGCCGGCGGCTGATGCTGTTCGACGCCGGCCTGCGGGTGCGGGTGGTCGACGTTGAGCGTGACGAGCGATCGCTGTGCACCATCGACACGGGCACCGGCGCCTCGGGCCGCAGCACCGTCGAGGTGCGAGCCGCGGCGCTCTCGGCCTCGGGCGAGCTCCTCGCGCTCTATCGACCGAGCCGTGTCCTCATCTATGGCCACGACGACGCCAGAGACGACGACACCCACGTGATCGACGTCCACGCCGTCGACGGCGGCGCCTTGCTGCACCGCATCGCTGTTCCCGTCGAAGAGCGCGTCGCCGTCGTCGCCTTTGACGCCGAAGACCGTGGCCTCGTCGTCGCCTATGACAACTTCGGCAGCGGCGGCGTCGTGGTCGGCCTCGGCTTCGACGGCGCCGAGCAGTGGCGTCTGCCCAGCGTCCGCGGCCGCGAGTACGCCTACGCCTGCGCCGTCTCGCCCGACGGCACGATGCTCGCCGTCGGACGCACGCAGCCACAGCTCTACGCGACGCCGACGAAGGCGCCGTTGCCGCTCGCGTCGGTGAGGGCGTACCGGGTGCAAGACCTGCGCTTCAGCGCCGACAGCCGGCGGCTCGCCGTCGCCACCGACCTCGTCACCACCGTGTTTCGCGTCGCTTGATGAAAACGAAAGAGGCGCCACGTGGGCGCCGCTGTCGTTTCACAACCGGGGTTGCGGTCCGTGTTTTGGAATCCTGAGCTCAGCCGACGGGCTGCTTCTCGACGGACTTGCCCGCCTTGACCCAACCGGAGATGCCGGCGCCGAGGACGGCGACGTCGGTGTGGCCGGCGGTCATCGCGCGCTTGGCGGCGGTGTGCGACGCCGTGCACTTCTCGTTCGCGCAGTAGAAGACGACGGGCGTCGCCATGTCTTTCGGCAAGACGGCGAGGTCGTACTCAGACGCCGAAGGCAGCAAGACGGCGGTGGGGATGACGCCTTCTTTGGCGCGGGTGTCTTTGCCGTTGGCGTCGAAGACAGCGAAGGCGACCTTCTTGTCTTTCTTCTGCGCGTCGAGCTTGGCGGCGACGTCGTCGACGCTGACGAGCTTGAAGGCGGCTTCGGCGGGCTTCGCGGCTTCGGCGGGCTTGGCGGCCTCGGTCGACTTCTGCGCGGGCGCGGCCTTGTCGGTGTTCGAGGCGACGACGGTGGTGGCAGCAGCCGTCTGACCACCGTGGCCGTCACAAGCGAGGACGGGGGCGGCGACGACGGCGACAGCGGCGAACAAGGAACCAACGATCAGCGATTTCATGGGAGCTCCTGAGGTTCGGGACATGGGTGACAAAGGTTCACGTCGACCTACGACGCGGACAAAGAAGCAGATGCGGATCAGGTCTCGTCGGCTTCGGGCTTCTGGTCTTTGACGGTTCTGACGATCACCCAGAGCGCCGTGCACGTCGGCAGCAGGATGACGAGGCCAAAGGCGATGAGCGGAAAGACCATGTCGTAGAGGTTCGGCTCGGCGAGACGCTGCACAGCGCCCCGCTGGGCGAGCGCCGTGCCCGTGTTCGGGTCAACTTGGCTGGCAACAAACGAGAGGACGTCGACGACAGACATACCGCCGTTCTACTCGCTTGCCCCGCCTGCGCAACACGCGCCGTCGCAAACACCCGCGGCGGAATGCGCGCGCTCGGCTCCTGGTTCTTCTCCCTTCGCCCCTCGTTAGAGCGGATCGATGCGCGTGCCTTCGGGCGGCGTGAGCACAAAGGCGTCGTCGTCGATGGCGGCGTTGAAGGTCGCCTCACGCAGCTCGAAGATCACCTGCTGGCCGGTGTCGGCGACGGTCAGCGTGACTTTTTTGGCCCACGGCACGCCGGCGTCGACGACGACGTCGCCGAAGGTGGCCGAGACGAGCTGGCGTCCGTCGCCGCGCGCCATCTCGAGCGAGACGAGGGCGTCGTTCTTGGCGTCGACGACGACGACGACGGCGCCGCGGCCGGCGCGCTCGATGCTCGCGCTGTAGGTGCCCTTCTCTTCATCGACGGCGACGAGCCGCACCCGCGCTGGCGGCCAGCCGGGGCGCACGTCGAGGGGCGGACGCGACAACAGCAGCGCGACGGCATCGTCGGGGGTCACCGGCACGCCGAGCACCTTCGCGAGGGTGCGTTCGTTGGCCGGTCCGCGATAAAAGCGCGGCGCCCCCGAGGTCGCGTCGTAGAGGGTCACCTCGCCAACGCCGTTGACGTTGCGCGACACCAGCACCTGCTGCGGCACCTCGAAGAAGCTTCTGACGGCGACGTTGAGGTCGGCGCCCGAGGCGACGACGCGGGCGGCGACGTCGACGGTGGCGTTGACGACGACGCCTTCGAGCCCCGGCAGCCGCGCCTTGATCACGCCTTGCAGCGTCTGCCGTCGCGCGGCGCTCTGCTCGAGGCGCATCTTCACCTGCGCGTCGGTCAGCGTCGACACATCGGGTCCGTCGATGCGGTGCGGGCATCCTGCGGTCGCCACGATCGCGAGCACGACGACGACGAAGCGCGATGCCCAACCCAGGTTGTGAACCACACGACGCGATGCCCAACCCAGGTTGCGAACCGCGCGAGCTGATGCCCAACCGGGGTTGTGAACCGCCTCGTCGTCGACGACCTCGGCATCCCCTTCCTCGAGGGCGCGGCTCTCAAGCTTGGTCACATCGCGCGAAGTACTGGGGGCTCTGCGGCGCGGGGTGCCCTCGGTTGCCGCAGCGGTGGTTCTGATCACGGCGCTATTTCTCCAATGCATCGAGGCGGGGCAAGAGTTTGTCGTTCGTTGGCAGCAGCGCCCGCGCCTTCTTCGCCGCCTCTTTCCACGACACGTCGTTCGCGTTCTTCAGCGCCATGGCGAGGTGAAACCAAATCTCGCCCTCGCCCGGAGACAGGCGATCGGCGCGGCGCAAGACGGCGATGGCTCTGTCGACGTCACCCGCCCTGACGAGCGCCCAACCCAGCGTGTCCAGCACATAGCCGTTCAACGGAGCGCGCAGCACGGCCTGCCACGCCCACCTCCGCGCCTCTTCGACGGGCAGCGGCGGTGCGCGGCCGCCAAAGACGTGGTTGTCGTCGCCGTGGTCGGCCACCGTGAAGGCCATGAAGTTCAACGTCTGCACGTCAGGGCCCGTGCGCTCGACCAGGCGCTGCACCAGCTCGAGGGCGGCGGTGATGTCGCTGGGGCTCGCGGCCTGGTCGACGAGCAGCCGCGCAAAGGCGAAGCCCAGCGTCGGATCCTGCGGCTTCTTCGTCAGCGCCTTTGCCAACAACGACTTCGCCAGGTCGCCATCGCCGGCGGCTTGCGCGGCAAAGGCGGCGGCTTCGACGACGTCGGCGTCTTTGTCGGCGGCGAACGCGTCGGCGCGCGCTTGAAGGTGTTGGCGCACCGCCGCCTGCCGCGACGCCGACGCACCGGCGACGCTGGTCTTCAAGCTGTCGAGCAACCGCACGCTGCGCGGACGATCTTGCGCGGCGCTCAAGACGCGGGCGATGGCGTCGTCGACGGCGCCACCGTCGGCTTCGGCGCGGGCGCAGAGGGCGATGGCGTAGTCCTGCAGGCGCTCTTCGAGCCCACCCGCGCGCGACGCCGTCGGACACGCCAACTTCTCAGCCGCCGCCGGCTGCTTCAGCGCCAGCAACATGCGCGCGTGCTCGAGCGTCAGCAGCGCCCGCGGCGTGGCGGCGCCGTCGAGCACGCGGGCGGCGTCGTCCACGAGGCCGGCGCTCTCGAAGCTGTCGGCGATGGCCAAACGACTCTGGTCGCCGCCGTCGTCGTCGAGCCAGGCGTCGGCGATGACGCGGGCCTCGGCGGCGTCTTTCAGCGCCACCGACGTCAACAACAAGCCGCGCACATCAGGACCATCGCCGCGGGCGCGCGCGTAGGCCCGGGCAGCGACAGCAGCGTCGTCGTAGCGGCCGAGGGCGCCCAACACGTCACGCTGCAAGAGCAGGCCGTCGCCGTCGTCGGGCTGCAGCGACAGCGCCTTCTGCAAGAACGAAAACGCGCGATCGACCTCTTCGCGTTCGGCGTAGACGCGGGCGAGGGCGACGTAGCCGTCGACAGAGACGACGCCGGCGTCAGACTCGGCGGTCATCCACTTCTCGACGACCGACTCGGCCAGCGAGAGCTCGCCCTTCTTCACGAGGCGCTCGGCCAACATCGCCGAGGCTTGACGATCTGGACGCGCGGCCAGGGCCCTCTGCAGCGCTTTGATGCTGCCGTCGTCGTCGCCGAGCTGCTCGCGCGTGACGGCTTTCAAGCGCAAGGCCGCGACGCGTTGGTCGACGACGTCTTTGTCGCCGTCTGTGTCATTGGCGAGGTTGACGGCGTCGTCGGCGGCGGCGTCGGCGCCGTTGGCGTCGCCGAACAAGAGCAGCGCTTCACCCAGGCGCTGGTGCAAGTACGACGACGTCGCGTCGTGGCTGACGGCGGCGCGCAATTCGCTGACGGCCCCTTCGACGTCGCCGTCTTGCAGCAGCAGCTCGGCCTGCAGCGTCGCCCGCGTTGCCTCAGCCGACAGCACACGCGACGGCGTCTTCTTCGTCGGCGCCTTCTTCGTCGTCGCCGCCGGCAACGTCGTCGCCGGCGCCGTCGTCGCGCACGCGCCCAGAAGAAGCGCGAGCGCGAGCAGCCCGCGCTTCATTTGAGATCGTTCAACACGGCCTTGGCGTCGCGCTTGTTGAATTTGACCCAGTCTTGGTAGGGGTGAGCGCCCTTTTCATCCAACACTTTTTGCGCCCATTCTTTGGCTTTGTCGTCGTCGCCCTTGTCTTTGTAGAAGTTGGCGAGCAGCACCATCGTCGGCGTGAAGTGCGGGTCGCGCTTCAACACCTCGAGGTAGGCCTTCTCGGCGCGGTCGTCAGAGCCGCCAGCGATGCCCGGCACCTGGTGGTCGATCTCGCCGAGGGTGTTGCGGGCGAAGTGATAATTTGAATCGAGCTCGAGGGCCCGGTTCATGCCCTTCTTGAGATCGCCGATCATGAAGAGAGAATTCATCACACCGCGGGTGCGGCCGATGCAGGCCTGGTTGGCCGTGCCCCAGAAGATGGCGGCGGCGCTCTTGCCGTCGAGGGCCTCGGCTTTCTTGCCGGCGGCCTGGCCCTTCTCGTAGAGCGCGATCTTGGCGTCGTTGCCCTTCTCGAGGTCACCCCAGCGCAAGTAGGCGCGGGCGATGTCGGTCTGGGCCGCGGCCGCGACCTTCTTCTCGACGGCAGGATCTTTCAGCGCCGCCTCGTACAGCTCGATGGCCTTCTTCAAGTTGCCGATGGTGTTGGCCTCGGTCTCGACGAGCTTCTTCGGCTCAGCGAACGGATCGACCACCGCTGGCGCCTCCGGCGGCGGTGTCTCCACCGGCGTTGGGGGCGCAGACGGCGGAACGTCGGCGAGGGCGACACTGCTGACGACACTGCTGACGACGAAGGACAAGGCGACGACGACGCGCTTCATGAACAGCTCCACGGACGTTGGCGGACAATGCCCTGACGTCGACATGCGGAGCAAATCGCTTCAGTGCAGCAGGCGGGCCTCTGCAGGGAGCGAACGCAGCAACAAGGTCGCAAGCGCGTCATTGGCGAGCTTGAGACGCCGCTGCAGCGATCTTTCTTCGAGGGCCTGTTGACGCATCGCGACGTCGTCGAGCAGCGCGGCGCACACCAGATCGGCCAGCACCGAGGGCGACGACAGCCGCAGCGGCAGGTCACCGAGCGTCTCTTTGCACTCGGGCTGGGCCTCGAGCAGGCGGGCGTAGCAGCCGCGCAGGGTGGCGACTTCTTCGGCGACGCCCGCTTCGTCGTCGACGATCAGCGTCGCTTTGGTGCGGCGGTACAAGAGACCGTCGGCCGGAAGCTCGTCGTCAAAGGCGACGCGGCCGACGCCCTGCAACAGAATGTGAAACCGCCCATCGGGCAACTTCTCGTGGTGCACGAGGCGGCCGAGTCCGGCGACGGCGGCGCAGCTTTTCGGGGCGACGCTGGTGTTGTGCGGGTCGACGAGCACCACGGCGAGGTGGCCATGTCCGTCGATCACTTGCTGCGTCATCTGTCGGTAGCGCGGCTCGAAGACGTGCAGCGGCAGCAGCGTGTGGGGAAAGAAGACAGTCCCCGGCAAGGGGAAGATCGGCAGCGCTGCCAGCGCTTGCTCTACACGATCTTCACTCTCCACCGCTGCATCTCCGAGGCTGGCCATGTCGTCTGCGAAATCCTGACGGTCCATTCAGGTGTCCTTGAGCTTTGTGGATCCTGTACGACGTAGCAATGGTGTCCTCCGCCGACGACAACGACCACGACCCGGCCGCCGTCGCCGGTGACCAACGCCGCGGTTGCGGCATCCAACCAGATCGACCCTTCGACGCGCCAGCCTTTGAGGCCGCGATCACAGCGCTGCTCCGCGCTTGCGGTGTCGACGACGAACAGCTCACCACCGGCCACATGAAGAGCACACCGAAGCGCGTGCGCGAGCTGTGGCAAAAGCGCCTGCTCGGCGGCGTCGGCGCAGATCTCTCTGAGGTCCTCGGCGCAGGATTCGACGACCCCCAACAGGATCTCGTCGTGCTGCGCGGCATCGCCGTCCACGGCGTCTGTCCGCACCACCTCGTGCCGTTCCGCGGTGTCGCCCACGTCGCCTATGTCCCCGGCGGCCGCCTGCACGGCTTCGGCCGCATCGCCCGCCTCGTCGACGCCATCGGCCACCGCTTCACGTACCAAGAGTGGCTGACCCGCGACATCGCCGACGCCCTCGTCGAGCATGGCCGCGCAGTGGGCGCCGCCGTCGTCGTCGAATGCGAGCAGCTCTGCCTCTTGCTCGGCGAAGACCGCCGCGGCGACGAGCGCGTCCTCACCACCGCCTACGCTGGCTCCTTCGTCGACGACGCCGCCGCCCGCGCCGAAGTCCTCCGTTCGATCCAGCTGCCGCGCGGCGTGTGAGATTCAGAAGACGCCGTCGACGTAGAAGTTGATGCCGCCGATGCACATCTCGTTGAAGGTGCTCTCGCCGCCAAAGACAGGGGCGAGGGCCGCCGGGTCGAGGCCGACTTCGGCGTAGCGCTCGGCGGTGTTGTCGTAGAAGCACTTCAAGCTGACGGTGTCGTCGAGGGCCAGGTCGACCGGCTCGACGAAGGTCCACGCGCCTTGCCAATGAAAGTCCCAGTCGGGGATGTCGAGCAAGAGCTTCTCGTTCGCCGTGCCCTCGTTCTGCACGATCTGAAAGCGCGTCATGATCAAGTGGCCGTGGGCGGCGACGCCGGTGGCGCGCAGCGGCGGGTTGCCCAGGCGACCGAGGCCTTGCACGAGCAGCGGGCTCAAGACGTCCGAGACCCGCTGCGGTCCAGTGGTGACCTCGTGGTCGACGGCGTCGACGGGGATGGGCGTCTGCGCGAGCTCGCGGTTCTTTGATTGGCGCAAGCCGAACAAACGCAGCGTCGACGCCGGATCTTCGGCGAAGGTGAGCTCGACGTGGGTGCGGTCGGGCAGGGCGCCGTTCGTGAAGTTGTAGTGAATCTGAAACACGACGATGGCGCCGGCTTCGACGACGGTGCCGGTGCCAGGAAATTGGACGACGCCGTCGTTGCCGGGGGTCCACGAGCCGAGGGTGCCGGTGGGCACGACGGGGCTGTCGGCGTCGCCTGCGTCGACACCGCCGGCGCAGGCGAAGCCGGCTTCGTCGTCGGCGTCGTCGAGGTCTTGCAGGCCGCTCAGGCTCGACGCATCGAACGAGAACAAGACGACGTGGTGCACGACGCTGCGCTCGCCGGGCACGAGGTTGAAGCCGATGAGCTTCTCGTTCTCGGTCGTCGACAGCGACGCGATGAAGCAGCGAAAGTCGTCGAGCGCGTTTGGATCCTCGGGGCGCGCGTGCGGGGTGTAGGTGACGCCGGGCGGCAGGGCGTCGAGCACGACGTCGGCGACGAACGGATACGGCAGCGGCGGCTCGACCACCGGCGTCGTCGACGGATCGCCGATGGGCAACGCCCGCGCGTCCTCGAGGTCGGCGAGGTTCTGCGGAAACGCCGGGTCGAGCACCAGCGGCTCGGCGGCGGCGGCCCAGCGCACCAGAATTTCTTTCTCGGCGTCGTTGAGGCGCAGCTCGTCGCGCATGTTGGGCGACAGCGGGCCCGGCGGAAACGGCGGCATGCGCAGCGCCT
>JANNAY010000290.1:0-3198 GCA_031384945.1 Deltaproteobacteria bacterium | reverse complement strand
CGCGCCCTGAACTTTTCTTGAACATCGTCGACGTCGCCGGCGTCTGCGCTTCCTGCTTTCGGAGGCGCCCATGAGCTTCGACATCGCCACCGTCCGCGACGCGTTGGCGCGCCTCGACAACTACGCCGCTGGTGTTCGCCAGAGCGCCGACGTCGAGAACGACCTGCGTCCCCAGTTCGCGCGCGCGCCGATCCTCGCGTGGCTCGCGCTCGATCGTGGGCTGCGCGCGCTCAACTTCAACGTCGAGCTCGCCTACCTCGGCGCTGGCCACCTCGGACACATCGCGCTCTCGATGACGCGCTCGGGCTACACGCGCCTCGACGCCGTCAACGCGCTGCGCGGCGGGCGCGATGCGTGGACGTTGGCGGCGCTGCTCTTGCGCCTCGACGACGCCGTCATCGCCGTCAGAAACGCCGCCGCCACCCACGTCGCCGCCGTGGTCGACGTCGTGCCGGCGGCGACGCTCGCTGCGGTCTTGCCGCTCGTCGATGTGCTTCGCCACCGCGAGCGTTCGGGGCGCTCGCCGTTGCTCGACCGCATTCGTCGCTTGATCATCGCCAGCGACGTCGTCGTCGACGACACACAGCCCCTCGACGTGCAGCGCGCCCTCATGCGCCTGCACGGACTGTCAGACGCGATCGACGCCGAGCGACGCGTCGCGATCGGGCTGCAGGCCCTGCGCGACAACGACGTCGACCTCGCCCTCGCCATCGCCCACGGCAAAAACGCCGTCGTCCGCGCCGGACTCGCCGACGCCCTCGCGCAGCACGCCTCAGGACGCGCCCGCGTGCGCGGTGCCCAGCTCGTCAGCGATCCGACGTTGTTGTTTCACCTGTCTGTCGACGTGCGCGCCGAGGTGCGTGGCGCCGCGCGCAAGACCATCGGCCACCGCTTCGGCAGCACCGCCGCCGACGAACAACGCGACTTCGCCCGCGCTGTCGTCGACGAAGCCGCCGTCGATGGCGCCGGCCGCGCGGTCATCGGCGGCCTCGCATCTCTCGCCGAGATCGGACGCGCCGAAGACGCAGGGCGCATCAGCCGCTTTCTTCATGACGAGCGCACGCGGGTACAAGCCGAAGCCGTCCGCGCCCTCGTCGGCAGCAACGTCGCCGGCGACCTCGTCGTCTACGTCGACGTCTTGATCGACAAATTGCGCTCACCGAAGTGGCGTGTCGCCGTCGAAGCCGCCCGCGGCCTCGCCTGGATGCCCGCCACGCAGCTGCCCGTCGAAGCCATCCGCGACGTTGAGCCCACCGCGCGGCCGCAGGTGAAGAAGCTGCTGGCGCCGCTCATTGGGCCGGGGAAGTGGTCGTGTTGACGACGCCACCGCGCTTCTGCGGCAAGCGAACGACGAAGCGCGCGCCGCCCTTGTCAGAGACGCCGGCTTCGATGGATCCGCCGTGCTCGACGACAATGCGGTGAGAAAGCGCGAGGCCGAGGCCGGTGCCGCGCGAGCCCTTGGTCGTCACGTAGGGCGTGAAGAGGCGGTCTCTGATTTCGGCGGCGATGCCAGGGCCTGCGTCGTCAAAGGCGATGACGACGTCGTCTCCGTCGGCTTCGACGGTGGCTTTGACGACTTTGCCTTCTGCTTTGGCGTCCATGGCTTCGACGGCGTTCTTCACGAGGTTCGTGACGACGGTCAGCATCTGCGTGCGATCGACCTCGATGGTCGCCGGCGCGCGGTCGTAGTCGCGCTCGACGACCACGCCGTTGCCTGAGCCGTTTGACGCGTAGAGGGCCAGGGCGTGGTCGACGAGGTCGGTGGGGTCGAGCGGCTCGGGCTTCTGCTCGGGCAGCCGCGCGAAGCGCGCGAACGCGTCGGCGAGCTCTTTGAGGCGCATGACCTCTTCGACGACGGCAGTGGCCTGCTCGGCGAGGATGGCGTCGAAGTCGGCGCGGCCCAATTCGCGGGCGCGGCGGATGACGTCCATCGCCGACAAGATCGGCGTCAGCGGGTTCTTCAGCTCGTGGGCCAGACCGCGGGCGATCTCTTGCCAGGCGGCGACGCGCTCGGTCTGCACGAGCTTCTTCTGTCCGGCCTCGAGGTCGGCGGCCATGGTGTTGAAGGCCTGCACGAGCTCTTGCACCTCGCCCTCGGTCTTGTCGCTGACGCGCACCGACAAGTCGCCGCCAGCGAGCTTGCGGGCAGCCTCGGCGAGGCTCTCGATCGGTTGCACGATGCGCGTCGCCAGCAGCGTGCCGAGCACGACGGCGAAGACGACGGCGAGGATGCCGACGAGGACGGCGCGGCCGATGATGCCGGCGCGCACGGTGTCGATGTTCGATCGATCGAGCCCGATCCAGAGCACGTGGCCGCCGACGTCGACGGCTTCGAGCCGCAGCCCTTGCCCGCTCTTGTTCGGATCAAACAGAGGATCTGCCGACAGCGCCGGCGCCCGCGCCGACAAACACGACGACGACGATGACGAATTCGACGAGGGCGACGCATCGTCGACGTTCGATTTGCAGAGAGCGAGCACGTCGGCGCCGGTGCGCGCGCGCAGCCGCTCGTGGGCCGGCGCGTCGAGAAAGCGGCCGGCGACGACGACGACCTCGCGGCCCGAGGCGCGCAGCGTCGTCCAGCGCTCGAGCGCGGGCGACGATCCTTCGGGGGTGGCTTCGTCGACGATGCGCGGCAACCGCCCGGGATCGCTCGCGTATTGGGTCATCAACGGATCGAGCGCGCCGAAGCTGGCGGGCCAGTGTCCGCTGGTGAGGATGGTGCCGTCGGGCTGCAACACCTTGAGCACCTCGAGGCGCCCCGACGTCAGCCGCGCCTGCGCGCCGAGAAAGCGCGCCTCGACCCGCGTCGACGACAGCACGCGCGCGACGCCCTGGCGCGGGTCGGCGGCGTTGTGCAGCTCTTCGTCGAGGGCCGTGGCCGTCTGCTCGAGGTCCGTGCGGATCGCCGCCGTCACGCGCCCGGTCTGCGACGACAGATCGCGCTCCAGGCGCGAGCTGACCTCGACGAGGTGGGCGATGGTGCCGGCGCTGACGGCGACGACGACGGCGGCGAGCATGGCCAGCGACACGCGCCAGCGCAGCGTCGAGAACGCCTTGCGCGCCTGCTGCGTCTTCTCGGTCAGCCGCGCCGACAACGAAGGCGGCAGCGTCGGCGGCGCCGAATTCGACGACGACGTCATCGGCAGCCTCGTCGGCGCCAGAGAAGGCCCCCCTGGCCCCCCGAAGCCGGGGGGA
>JANNAY010000288.1:0-7785 GCA_031384945.1 Deltaproteobacteria bacterium | reverse complement strand
CTGGAGAGAACCCTTTGACGGAGCCCTAAGTCTCTTCCATCAATATCTGGTTTTCAGAGAACCAAGAGCAATCGGCATTGCGCCTCTTGCTCGGTTTCCCTTTTTGACTCACCGCGTCGGGTTTGTCGTTGGGGTGAGGGGCAGTCTAAAGATCGCGCTCTAAAAGTCAAGCGTCGGGGTGTTGCGGGTTCCATCTTTTCTGAAAACCCGCGTATTTTCAGGAGGTTGGCGCGTCGCGCCCGTGTGGGGCGAAGTGATCTCCTGTGATCTGTCGGCTGATCTCCGCCGGTGTCACCACTTGAAGAGCTTTCTCGCGAAAAATCATGGGCTTGGCACGTTTTCTAGCGAAGCGAACGGTCGGCAGTGATCTCTTCTTTCTTCGTCTTTTCAAGGACTTGGCGCGTCGCAGTGATCAGCGCACGCCGATGCTCTGATCGCCCTGGATCGAGCGCCTGCCGCGAGATGTCGTCTGGGTGGGTGGCGGCCGGGTCTGCCACGGTTTTGACGGTTCGACTGACCTGAGCAAAATCAGGGGGTTGGCTCATTTACCGCCCGTCGCCGCCCGCGCGGCAGGAAGACGCACGCGCAATTTCAAGGACTTAGCGCGCCACCATCACTCAACGTTTTGGGCCTGTTCGCGGAGTCGTTCGATTTCGGCTTTCAGGTCGACCACGCGCTGGGCGACCACCGCGTCCTGGCATTTGCTGGCCGTGGTGTTCGCCTCGCGCAGCAGCTCTTGGCAGAGAAAGTCGAGCTTTCGGCCCGCACCGGGTTTCACCAGCAGTGCGTCGAGCGCCTCGAGGTGAAGTCGCAGACGCGCAAGCTCTTCGGCGACGTCGAGGCGGTCGGCGACGACGGCGGCTTCGGCGGCGAGTCTTTGGGGGTCGGCGTTGTCGCCGAGCAGGGCCGTCAGCTTCTCTTGCAGCTTCTGCTTCTTCTCCGTCGTCGACGTCGTCGTTCTTGCGGCGATCTCGTCGACGAGGGCGGCGCAATTGCGGCGGCGGAGCTCGAGGTCTTTCAGGATGCCCTGCCCCTCTTGCAGGCGCGCTTGGTCGAGCTCGTCGAGGGCCGTCGCCAACGCTTGCGACGATGTCGACAGCAGCGTCGCCTCGTCGGTGGTGGCTTCGCGTTCGTCGTGGACGAGGACGCCGGGGAGCTTCAACACGTCGGACGCCGTCAACGTCGGCGCGATCTCTTTGTGCGCCGTCGCCATGTCGACGGCCGCTTTGACGTAGGCGGCGACGCGGGCGGCGTCGATGGAGACGACGTTGTTGGAGGCGGTGACGACGTCGATGGCGACGTCGATGCGTCCGCGTTCGAGGCGCGTGCGCACGAGCTGCGTGAGCGCTTGCTCGTGGGGGTGCAGCGCGCGCGGGAGGCGCAGCTTCACGTCGAGTCCTTTGTGGTTCACCGTTTTCACTTCGACGACGACGGTGCTGTCGCCGGTGGCGCCGTTGATGATGGCCGAGGCGCGGCCGAAGCCGGTCATCGAGCGCAGCGCCATCAGAACGATCCCACCAGGGCGAGGCCGTTGCCGGTGCCGGTGGCGCCCATCGACGTCGTGGGCACGACGTTCCAACTGCGGTGGCGCGCTTTGCCGTCGATGTCGAAGTGCACGAGGAACGCTGTCGCGCCGAGGGTGGCGCCGAGGGCGGCGCCGGCGACGACGTCTTCGGGGTGGTGGCGGTTGTCGTCGATGCGGCTCGCTGCGACGGCGCCCGCGGCTGTGTAGAGCGTGCCGATGGCGAGGGCGCCGACTGCTGGTCCCCAAGATGGGCGGTCGTCGTTCCACACGAGCTCGGAGCCGATCCACAGCGAGGTGAACGTCGCTGCGGCGAAGCTCGTCGACGAGTGGCCCGAGGCGAACGACTTCATGCCGTCGAGCACGTCGTCTTTGGAGACTTCGAAGCCGTCGTCGACTTTGCTGCAGTCGAGGTCGTCGGGGGCGTCGACGTTGCCGGCGCAGGCGGCGCGCAGCCAGCGTTCGCGGAAGTCGGGGCGCAGTCGGCCGATGGAGAGCTTCAGGACCTCGGTGACGACGACGGTGCCGAGGATCGCTTCGGTGCCGCCGAGGACGAGGTTATGGGTGCGGTGGACGTCGCCGTGGACGAGGTAGTCGACGCCGGTGGCGGAGAGGACGGCGACCGCGGCGCCGACGCCGACGGCTGCGTCCGGCACCTTCTCTTTCAAGAGCGGGCGGCCGATGACGTCGTCGAGGCGGGGGTCCATCAGGGCGTCGACGTCGGGGTTGTTGAGGTCGAACTGCGGTCCGATCAGCGCCGGGGCGGGGGTGATGCCTTTGTGAATTCCTGAGACGTAGACGCCCGCTGCGATGGCGATGCCTGCGTATTCGGCGCCGTACCAGCTCAAGTAGTAGGGCAGGTCCATCGTCGCTGTCGGCGTCGGCGTCGTCGTCGTCAGCGTCGTCGTTGTGGCGGGAGCGGATGACGCGGGCGAAGGCGGCAGAACCCCTCGCTCAGCCGGCGTCGGCTCTGGGAACGACAGCGACGGCAAGGGGTTCGGCGTCTCCGTCGTCGTCGTCGTCGTCGTCGTCGTCTCGCGCGGCTGCTCCGGATCCGTCGTCGTCGGCGTCGGCGTCGGCGTCGTTGGCGTCGGCGTCGGCGGCGTCTCCGTCGGGGTCGGCGGTGCGGGCTCTTGCAGGCTGACGACGAGGGCGAGGGCGAGGATCATCTTTTCGCTTTCGGGTCGAGGAGGTCGCGCAGGCCGTCGCCGGCGAGCTGGACGCAGAGAACGGTGAGGAGGATGCAACATCCCGGGAGGAGCGCGCTGGGCGGATCGCTCTTCAAGACGTCGAGGGCGCTCATCAACATGTTGCCCCACGACGCCACCGGGGGTTGCACGCCGAGTCCGAGAAACGAGAGCGCGCTCTCGGCGAGGATGTTGCCGCCGACCTCGAGGGTCGCCTGCACGATCACCGGCGGCAGGCAGAGCGGCAGCACGTGGACGACGACGATGCGGGCGGTGTTGGCGCCGAGGGCTCGGGCGGCGTTGACGTGGTCGAGAGCCAGCGCGTGCTTCGCTTGCGCGCGCGTGAGGCGGGCCACCGTCATCCACGAGAACATGCCGAGCAGAATCACGATGCGGGCGACGGCGGCGACGGCGCTGTCGGCGCGTCCGATGTCGAGGGCCGAGGCGATCAGCAGCAGCGGCAGCACCGGGATCGCCAACATCGCGTCGGTGAGGCGCATGAGAACGACGTCGACGACGCCGCCGAAGAAGGCGCTGGCGAGGCCAACGACGACGCCGACGACGGTGGCGGTGACGGCTGCCAAGACACCGACGGCGAGGGAGACGCGGGCCCCGTGCAGCAGGCGCGCGAGCAGGTCTTGGCCAAGCTCGTTTTGTCCGAGCAGGTGCGGAAAATTCTCGTCGCCGTAGCGGTGCGCGAGATCGATCTGCGTGCCACTGACGCCGAGCATCGTCTCGATGACGCCGGCCAACAGCGAGAGCACGAGCAGAGCGACGAGCCCCACCGCCGCGAGCTTCGCCGGCTTCATCGGCGCCTCTGATCGGTGCGGAGGCGCGGGTCGAGGGCGAAGACGGCGACGTCGGCGAAGAGGGAGCCCAAGAGGACGACGGCGGCGCTGCCGAGGAAGACGACGACGGCGACGTAAGAGTCGTTCTGCAAGATCGCGTCGTATTGCAGGCGTCCGAGGCCGGGCCAGGCGAAGACTGTCTCTGTGAGCAGCGCGCCGCCGAACAACGTGGGCAGCGAGAGTCCGACGAGCGTGATGAGCGGCAGCGCAGCGTTGGGCAAGACGTGGCGCACGAACGTCGTCGACGGCGACACGCCGCGGCTCTTCGCCGTGCGCACGAAGTCGGCGCCGAGGCTCGAGAGCACCGCGCTGCGCACCTGGCGCACGAAACGGCCGCTCCAAAACATCACGAGCACGAGCAGCGGCAACGCGAGGTGCTGCGCGCGGTCGACGACGACGGCGACGGCGCCTTCGCGTTGGATGCCTGGTGTTTGGATGCCGCCGGAGGGGAACCACTGCAGCTGCTCGGCGAAGAGCGTGATGAAGACGAGGGCGACGAAAAAGGCGGGGACGCTGCCGCAGACGGCGGCAAAGGCGCGGACGACGACGTCGACGGCTTTGTCTTTGTTGGCTGCGGCGATCGAGCCGAGCAGCAGCGCCAGCAACATCGACAGCAGCAGCGACGGCGCCGTGAGCACCAGCGTGTTGGCGATGCGTCCGAGCGACGTCAGCTTCGTCGCCAGGTCTGCGTTGTCGTCGTCAGCGGCGCCGAACAGCAGCTCTTTGACGGGGCGTTTGGTGGCCCAGCTCCATCCCAATTCGCCGAAGAGGACGCCGCCGACAAAGGCGTCGTCGTCGACGACGGGGGTGCCGTCGACGACGAAGACGACGCCGTCTTTGTCGACGACGTGGACGCCGACGGCGCCGTCGACGTCGACGCTGGCGGGGACGTCGTCGAGGGCGCGTTTGGCTTCGGCTTCGCTTCGCAGCTGCGTGCCGCTGCGCGCGTCGAGCTCGTTTTCGGGTGAGGCGTGGGCGGCGTCGTCGTCGTCGCCGTCACCGTCGACGACGGGATGCAAGACCGCCGGCGCTGGCGGGGCGACGTAGACGGGGACGCTGACGACACCGTCTTGGCCGTTGGCGTCGGTGAGCTTCGCCAGCAACCGGATCGCGCCGGCCTCGGGCAACAGCGCCTTGAGGTGGTCGCCCTCGATGATGGCGGGGGCGAACGCCGTGACGACGAACCCCTCGTGCGCCGGCAATTCGACGTCGACGACGAAGGGCCGCGGCGCCGGCAGCACACCCACGATCGCTGGCAGCTCGATCGACGACGGCGGCGGCTTCGCTTCGTGGTGTCCGTACATCCAGCGCCACCAGCGCACCGGAAACGGTTGGTCGAGACCGCGCAATTTCTTCAGCCGCTGCACGTCGGACGGCGACAACGACGGGTTGCTGGCGACGAGCAGGTCGACGGGGTCGCCGGGCAGGTGCGCCATCACGCCGAACAACAGAAACGACAGCGCGAGCAAGAGCGCAGCGCCCTGCAACAGGCGTGACAGCAGCAGACGCAGGAGCGCGCGCACGCTTTCTTCTACTCTTTCTCAGCGACGACTGCGCGCGAGGCGGCGGTTCTCATCGTTTTGTCATCAGGTGAAAGAGCAACTCAGAGATTCTTTTCTTTCATGAGCTCGATCACGGCGTCGGTGGTGCGGGTCTTCAGCTCCCACCCGCCGACGAAGAGCTGCGGCGTGCCGCGCACGCGGATCTGGTCGGCGAGCTTCTTGTCGTCGGCGATTGCTTCTTCGTACCGGGCAGCGTTTTTCATGACGAGCTTCTCGGCCTTGCCGGCGTTGACGCCGGCCTGTTCGGCGTAGCGCGACAGGTTCTCTGAGCTGAGCTCGCGCTGGTTGGTGAAGCACAGGTCGACGAACTTCCAATAAGCGACCTCGCCGCCGAGGTCGCGCACGGCCATCGACATCAGCGCCGCTGGTTTCGCATTGGCGTGAAAACTCAGTGGATAATTTTTATACACGAGCCGCACCCGGCCCTTCAGCTGCTGCGCGTTGATCATCTCGAGCAGCGTCGGGTGCACGCGCGAGCAGAAGGGACATTGAAAGTCGGTGAAGACGACGAGGTCGACGCTGCCGCTGCCCAACGTCGGCGACGAACCGACGGGAATGATGAACGCTTTTTCTTGCACGACCTCTGACGGCGACGGCGGCACCCGCGGTCGGGCCTCGAGCACGTCGACGCGCTTTTGCAGCGCCTGCACCTGCGCCTCGAGCGCGCGGAGGCGGGCCGCCACCGAGTCGTCTTCGTTGTCGGCGGGGGCGAGCAGCAAGAGCGAGAGCGCGGCGGCGATCAACATGGCGCGCAGTGTACATCGTCGACGACAGAGGCTTCGGTGCTCTCCCTGAAGGCCCCCCTGGCCCCCCGAAACCGGGGGGAAGTCGCGATTGACGATGCGTCATCGAGTGCCGAGCGCTCGACAACGTCACGGGGTTGGATTTCCCCCGGTTTCGGCTCGGGATTGGTCACATCTCGGAAGATCGTCGGCGAGCATCGTCGCCAAATAGCCCCCCTCGCCTGGGCTCGGACCCCAAAATTTTGGGGTGCACGATCGCAACTCGAGCGAACAGGCAGCAGTTGATTGCCGACGACGATCGTCTTTGATCGTCGCACCGAAATGCATCATGGAGTCGCGACTTCTACCCCAAAATTTTGAGGTCCGAGCCCAGGCGGGGGCGGGGAGCGATGATGCTCGCAGCGCGATCCGCCTCTGCTTCTCGTCGACGAGAGGCGATGTGACCAATGCTGAGCGCTGCGCGGAGGGCGGGGCATCGGCGGAGACGGCTTTGCCCTCCATGCCCGTGAGCAAGGCGGATGCGTCGACCCCACGGGGCGGGCATCGGCGGATCTGGCTTCGCCCCCGCGCAGCGCGGTTTCGGGGGGCCAGGGGGGCCTTCAAGCCGCGCGGGCCATGTTCTCGAGGACGAGCTCGGCCCAGCGGGGCAAGAGCGCCGGCGGAAAGTCGTGGCCCATGCCCGGGAACATCGTGAGCCGCGCGCCCTGGATGCGCGCGGCGATGCGGCGGCTGTTGACGGGCAGCACGAGCTTGTCGGCGAGGCCGTGCAGCACCGTCGTCGGCGCCGTGATCGAGGGGAGGAGCGGGTCGATGCAGGGCGAAGCGAAGAGGGCGTGGGTCTGGCGCTGCATCCCGTCGACGCGGTGGTCGCGGTCGTAGGCGGTGGCGAAGGCGTGGCGCAGGTCGTCGTCGCTGCGGCGGTACAGGGGCGAGCCGAGCAAATCTTGAAACGTGCGCACCTGCCGCTCGACGACCACGTCGCGCGATGATCCGGGCGGGGGCGGTGCCATGGACAACAACACGCGCGGATGCGGCGTGCCCCAGAGACGGTGGTTCGTGTGGCTCATGATCAACGACAGTGTATGGACGCGGTCGCGGTGCTGCGCCGCCAACATCTGCGCGATGATGCCACCCATCGAGATGCCCAGCACGTGTGCCCGCTGCACCTTCAGGTGATCGAGCAGCGCGCGCGTGTCGACCACCATGTCGTTCAACGTGTAATTGGAACGCGAGACGACGCGGCCGCGAGAGATGATGAAGTCTTTGGTGACGTTGACCCTGACGCCGCGGTCGACGCTGCCGCTGCGGCCGATGTCGCGGTTGTCGAACCTGACGACGCGGAAGCCTTTGTCGACAAAGGCGGCGACGAATTCGTCGGGCCAAAAGATGCACTGCGTGTTCAGCCCCATCACCAACAACAACGTCGGCGTGGCGGCGTCGACGACGGCGGGGTCGACGACGTCGTAGCCGATGGCGACGTGGTAGCTGCCGTGGTGGTCGACGTGGGCGACGTCGACGCTGCCTGCTTGCCATGAGAGCGGGGTCATCGCGCGACCTGTAGCAGCCGCGCTAGCCCTCGGTCATGGCCGTCGTGAAGACCCGCTACCAGCAGCTCACGCCCGTGCAGCGGCGAGAGATCGACGACGCTGTCGCCTCGGCGAAGGGACTGCGCTTCGGCAACGACCGCTTCGTCTCGGACGAGGGCGACACCATGGCGTGGTTTCTCTTGCTCGGACTCGCGGCCGTCGGCGGCGCAATCGCCATCGGCGTCGAGAGCGGCCTGGCCACCGGCTTTCGCATCTACTTCTTGCATCCGTCGTGGCTGTTGTCGGCGTGGCGCGACGTCAACCTGATGGCCTTTCTCGCCTGCGACGCCGTCGCCGTCTTCTGCGCCGTGCACTTTCTTCGCGTGCACGGCCGCCA
>JANNAY010001550.1:0-2526 GCA_031384945.1 Deltaproteobacteria bacterium | reverse complement strand
CGTGTTCGGCGTCGTGTTCGGCGTCGTGTTCGGCGTCGTCGTCGCGCCCTCGACCGGCGAGGCATCGGGACGCGCGGGGGTGGGTGTCTTCGCGCAGGAGACACCCACGAGGACCCACGCCAGCGCGACGAGCAGCGCGCGCGCCCGTCCGCAGCGGGATGCAACGGATGCAGAGGCGAAACCACGACGGCGACGGGGAACAAGCAGCAGCACGCGATGGGTATAGTGCAGCGTGCCTTTGCTCGCAGACGCCGACGCCCTCGCCGCCGCCGCCCACGCCGGGCAGACCCGCCGCCACGGGGCGGCGTACATCGACCACCCGCGGGCGGTCGCCCGCATCGCCGCCGACCTCGCCGCCGTCACAGGCGTCGCCCTCGACGACGACGCCCGCGCCGCCGCCCTCTGCCACGACGTCATCGAAGACTCGCCGACCCACCCGCGCGAGGTCGTCGCCGCCCGCCTCGGCGAGCGCGTGGCCGCCGCCGTCACGCACCTCACCAAGACAGGCAAGGGTGAAGAGGCGGTCGCCGCCTACTACGCGACCCTGCGCCGCGACGGTTTGACGTCGACGAAGCTCATCAAGGTCTGCGACCGCCTGCACAACCTCAGCGAGCTGCACAAGCCGCAGACCGACGCGGCGTCGAAGAGAAAGAAGCTGTTCGAGTACGTCGAAGAGACGAAGAAATTCGTGCTGCCGCTCGCCGCCGACGTTGGACTCACCGGCGCTGTCGAAGAAGCCATCGACAACGCCCGCCGCAACCAGGGCGATGTCGACGACCCGCGCGCCTTCGGCATCTACGCCATCGTCGACGACGTCGCCCGCCTGCAGACCCTCGTCGACGGTGGCGTCGCGCGCGTGCAGCTGCGCCAAAAGCACGCGGACACCGACCGCGCTCTCATCGACGTCGTCAAGGCCGCCGCGGCAGTGTGCGCGCCGCGCAACGTGATGCTGCTGGTCAACGACCGCGTCGACATCGCCGTCGCTGGCGGCGCGTTCGGCGTGCACCTCGGACAGACCGACCTGCCTGCCAAAGTCGCGCGTTTGATCCTCGGCGCCACCGCATACATCGGCGTGTCGAACCACACGCTGGCGCAGCTGAAGGCCAGCGATGTCGACGTCATCCACGACGGCGCTGATCATCTCGCGCTCGGTCCCATCTGGCCGTCGCCGACCAAGCAAGGGCACGCCGACGTCGTTGGCCTCGACGTCTTGCGCGAAGCCTGCGCCGCCACCGCCAAACCCGTCGTCGCCATCGGCGGCATCGTCGACGTCGACCGCGTCGTCGAAGTCGCCCGCGCCGGCGCCGCCTACGCCGCCGTCGTCTCAGCCTTCAACGTCGACGACCCCGCGGCGCTGCACCTGTTGGTTCGTCGTTTTGCGCTGTCGTTTGCTGCCACACGAAAGTTCACATGAAGAAGCGCCCCGTCGTGTTGCTGCCGCCCGACCTCGAGACGCGCGACACCAAGCGTGGACCCCTCGGCGTCATGATCACGCAGCGGCCGTACACGTCGCGCATCCTCGAGGCTGGCGGGCTGCCGCTCATCATGCCGCCTGTCGACGATGACGGGCTCGACCAGCTGATCGCGATGGCCGATGCGCTGGTGCTGCCGGGCGGCGGCTTCGACATCGATCCGCGCAAGTACGGCGAAGACGTGCTGCCTGCCTGCGGCGAGCTCAAGCCTGAGCGCACCGACCTCGAGTGGGGGCTGCTGGTGCGCGCAGAAAAGAAGGGCATGCCGGTGCTCGGCATCTGCGGCGGCATGCAGCTGATGAACGTCGTGCGCGGCGGCACGCTGTTTCAAGATCTGCCGTCGCAGAAGCCGTCGACGACGACGCACACGCAGACGGGGTCGAAGAAGGCGCCGTCGCACGTGGTGATCGTCGAGGCGGGCTCGCAGCTGGCGCGCATCGCCGGCGTCGTTGGCGCCCTGCCGGTGAACTCGACGCACCACCAGGCGGTGAAGACGCTCGGCCGCGGGCTGACGACGTCGGCCCACGCCGACGACGGCATCGTCGAAGGCCTCGAAGACGTGAGCAAGCCCTTCTTCGTCGGCGTGCAGTGGCACCCAGAGTCGATGGACGAGCTGCCGCACCAGAAGATCTACGCGGCCCTCGTCGCCGCTGCTCGCTGACCGCCTCAATCGGATCAATGACCGAGGGTGGATCGGGGCACGTTCACGACGTGTACGTCATACTGCGACCATGCGTTTGCTGTTTGTCGTCGTCATCGCCGCCAGCGCCCTCTTTCTCACTGCCTGCCCGCCGACCGAGATCGGACCCGGTCCGGCGACGAGCTGCTCGGGCGCGCAGCCATGCGCCGACGGCCTCGTCTGCGCCGACGGCAGCTGCGTCGGCGCCTGCAGCGAAGGCTCGTGCGCCAGCGGCTTCTGCGACAGCTTCACTGGCCTGTGCGTCGAGTGCCGCGAAGACGTCGACTGCGGCGCCGAACGCGTCTGCAACACCTTCACGCACCTCTGCACGTCGCCGCAGCAAGGCTGCACCAGCGACGACGAATGCGACGGCGC
>JANNAY010000270.1:0-2845 GCA_031384945.1 Deltaproteobacteria bacterium | reverse complement strand
GGCGCTGTTCGTCGACGTCGACGACGCCGCCCGCGAGCGCATGCAGTCGGCCGCCCGCGTCTTTCACAAGCGCATCGCCGCCCGCATCGTCGACGACGAGGTCGAGGCCCCCCTCGCCGGCGTCGCGCTCTTGCGCGTGATCGCCCGCGCCTGCCGCGGCTCGGTGCTCGAGCCGCGCAGCAACGTCGAGCTCGGCGTCGTCGACGGTGAAGACGGCGGCTTCGTCGTCGACGTCAACGGCCGATCGCTGCGCCTGCTGCCCGGCGACGACGCCCTCTTCGTCGAGGTCAACGGCCTGTGGTCGCTGGTCGCCGAGCGCGGTCGCCTCGTCGACGGCGACGTCGAAGCCTTTCGCGGCGTCTGCGCTGCCGTGGCTGACGCCCTCAAAGACTCAGACGCCGACGCCGACCTCGTCTTCGTCGACGAAGCCGGCGCAGAAAAAGAGCAGACGCTCTCGGTGTGGCTGCGTGGTCTCGGCGAAGACGACATCACCGGCTGGTTGCCGCCTGACGCGGCGGCGGCCCACGCGCTGCAAGACCTCGTCGACGTCTTGCTCGACGAACGCTAGAGAACGTCATGCCCAAGAAGAGTGTCGTCGTCGTCGGTGGGGGGCTCGTCGGCACCGCTGTGGCAGCCGCCATCGCCGACACCGGCGCCCACGTCGTCGTCGTCGAGCGCGGCGTGCCCGGCGCCGAAGCCAGCTGGGCTGCTGGCGGCATCCTGTCACCGCAGGCCGAGTGCGACGCCGATGGACCGATGCTGCGCCTCTGCCTCGAGGGCCTCGGCGCGACCCTGAAGCTGTGCGAGCGGCTGGGTGATGTTGGCCTGCACATGCGCGGCACCCTCGACGTCGCCGTCGACGACGACGAAGCGCGCGCCCTGCAGGCCCGCGTCGAGTGGCAGCGCGCCCTCGGCTTGGCGGCGACGTGGCTGACGCCGGCGCAGACGAGAGAGAAGGCGCCGGTCGGCGACGTGAACGGCGCGGCGTTCTTCGCCGACGAGGCCTGCCTCGAGCCACGAAAGCTCTTCGAGATGTGGCGCGCCAGGGCCCACAACCTGGGTTGTGAATTCCGCGCCGGTAGAAACGTCGTCTCCGTCGCCGATGACCGCGTCGTCTTCGACGACGACGTCATCGAGGCCGACGACGTCGTGGTCGCTGCCGGCGCGTGGACGCCGCAGGTCGCCGGCTGTGGCGTCGACGTCGGCGCCGTCTTTCCGGTGCGCGGTCAGATGGTCGAGCTGATGACCGACATCAAAGACGCCTGCGTCGTCTACGGCCACGGCGGCTACGTCGTCCCCCGCGGCGACGGCCGCGTCGTCGTCGGATCGACGATGGAGCACGCGGGCTTCGAGAAACAGCTCACCGCCGGCGGCTTGCAGAAGGTGCTGAAGACGGCGACGTCGCTGCTGCCGACGACGAATTCGGCGCCGGTGACGTCGACGTGGGCGGGGCTGCGTCCGGCCACGCGCGATGGCCTGCCGCTGCTCGGCCGATCCACAACCGGGGTGTGGATCGCCAGCGGTCACTTCCGAAATGGCGTGTTGTTGGCGGCGATCTCCGCCGAAAAAATCGCGGCGGCCATCGTCGACGGCGTGGCCATCGACAGCGTCTTCAATCCGTCGCGGTCGTCTCGGTCGCCCAGCTGACGATGTCGCGTGCGAGCTGCACGTGGCGCTCTTCGTCGACGATCTGCTGCGCGAGCACAGCGTGGGCTTCGCCGTCGGTGCGTTCGTCGACGTCGGCGAGCTGATTTCGCATCTGCACAATGGCCGCGCTCTCAGGGATCACGGCTTCGTCGTGTGTGCGCTGCGCGAGCTCGGCCTTCGTTCCGCTGCGCGGTGCCAACGCGGGCAGGGGGCCGATGTCGACGACGACACCGTCGCGCTGCGCGAGCGCCAGGCACTGTTGTGTGTGGCGCACTTCGTCGAGCGCTGCGGTTTGCACGCGCGCGACCAGGTCGAGCGGCGCGCCGAGGGCCATCAGCTCGAGGGTCAGCCGCGCAAACGCCGCGATCGAGGCGTGCTCGGTTTGCGCTTGCTCGATCCACGGCGATGACGACGACGACGCGGCCACAGCGACCGGCGCGACGACGGCGGCGCCGAATTCGTCGACGTGGGCGCGACCGCGCCTGACGATCTGCTGCGACATCGAGCCGAGGTGCTCAAGCTCAACGGTGAGCGTGTCTGCGTTCGTGATGCACCGGAAGATGCCTGCGGGTCGAACGACGTCAGGGTCGTCGGCGACGCAACAGACGAAGCAGTTGCCCTCGCCGTGGGGCGGTTCGAAGCGCGCGCGAATGTTTTCGTCGTCCCGACTGGTGACGCCACGCGTGAGCAGCGGAATGAGGTTCTGCAGGCCGGCAAGAAAACGGAGGCCGAAGAAGTCGCAGGCGAGTCGAACGCGGTCTTCAACGTCGTGGGCGACGGTGATCGACTGCGCGATCAGGCCCGGCAGCGCGGCGACGGTGCCGCGCTGGTGCAGCACCCCGTCGACGACGGTGAAGCTCAGCACGGGCGCGAGGTCCGCGCGTCGGAACCCGTGCTGCTCGACCAGCCGCAGCGCGAGGTTGGGCACACGCGTCGCGAGCAGCCGCAAACCCTCATCACCAAACGCGGCGCGGAGGGCGTCTTCTTGTGATTCGACGGGAGCTGCGACGAGGGCATCGTCGCCCTTCCAAAAGCTACGCCGCGCCATCGCGCCCTCCGCACCAATCGACGATGTCTTTCGCCAGCTGCACGTGGCGGTCTTCGTCGACGACTTGTGCGCCGACCACGCCGCGGGCTTCGTCGTCGAGGCCGGCGAGGCGTGCTCGCAGTCGCACAATGGCGGCGGATTCTTCGACGA
>JANNAY010000262.1:0-4242 GCA_031384945.1 Deltaproteobacteria bacterium | reverse complement strand
ACCGTGCTCCACGCCTGTTTCGCTTTTTTCGCCATCGCCTTTTTCGCCGTCGTCGTCGGCGGCGCCGTCGGCTGCAGCTCCACCGGCTGCGATTGCTGCGGCATCTGCGCCTCTTGCGGCAACGGCCGCCACTACGAGCTCATGCCAGCGCATCCGCCAGCGCCGCCCCTTGAGATTCCGCCGCCGTCACCCGCCGCCGTCGACGAGAGCTGCGACACCGCCGCGGCAAACGCCGTCACCGACGCACAACACGAAGCACTCAAAGCCGCCGACGCCGGCGACCTCACCGGCGCCATCGTCGTCGTCGACAACGCTCTCGGCACCCTCCGCTGCGAGGCCCTGCGCCCGACGCTGCTCGCCACGCGGCAGCGCGTCTTCGAGCACGCCGAGCAGGCGTCGACGGCCGAGGCGCTGAAGAACGGCGGCGACCTCTGCGAAATCTACCCGCGCGGTTGGCGCGCCCGCGTCGACGCCCGCGCCGTCCTCGCCAACGTCGTCGGCCGAGACGCCATGGCCGGCGACGCGCTTCGTCAGGCCGTCAACGCCCGCATCGAGGCGCACTGGCCCGGCGTCGGCGAAGGCAATCAAGCCCTGGCCAGTGCCCTCGAGCGCGGCCTGCGGGCGCAGTTCGCCGAAGTGCCAGCGTCGTCCTCGTCGTGGACCATCGAGCACACCGTCGAGCGCTGCAGCGACAGCGATCGTCCTGACGAGCTGCTTGGCAGAATGCACAGCTACAGCTGCGTCGGCCGCGCCGTCATCAAAGACGAGCACGGCAGCGTCTGGCAGACCGCGCCCGTCCAGGCGCAGGTGCTTGGCATCAACGTCGACAAAGCCGTCGAACAAGTCGCCCGCGGCTCAGGCGGCCGCGGCATGCACGCGACCCTCGCGAACGAGATCGCGCTGCACGTGCTCGACGACGCCGAGCGCCGCATGTGCAACCGCTAGGTTGCAGTCGCCAGGTGTTTGCTGGCCAGCATGCCGCAGGCCGCGTGGGCCTGTTTGCCGCCTGAGTAGCGACGGACCACCGGCTGTCCGAGGGCCTGCAGCGCGTCGAGAAAGCGTCCGCGCTCGTCGTCACCGGGGGGGCGCAGGCCGCCGTCGTCGAGGGCGCGGGCGTCGTTGACGTCGATCAAGTTGATGCGCAGGGGCACATCGCCGAGCAACCGCTGCAGCGCTTCGACCTCGTCGATGCCGGTGTTTTGTCCGCTCATCAGGCACCACGCGATGGTGACGCGATCGTTGGTGGCCGCGTGCAGGGCGCGGATGGCGGCGACGACGTCGTCGAGGGAGTGCTGTTTGGCGATGGGCAGCAGGCTTTTGCGCCGCGACTCGACGGCCGAGTGCAGCGAGATGACGAGCCGAAACTTGTGCTTTTCGGCAGCGAAGCGGTGGATCTGCGGCACGAGGCCCACGGTCGAGATCGAGATGTTGCGTGCGTCGACGCGACCCCCGGTCGGATCAGAGAGCACGCAGGCGGCGGCGATGACGGCGTCGTAGTTGTGCAGGGGTTCGCCCTGTCCCATGAACACCGCGCCGGTGATGCGCTCGCCGGGCTTCAGCGTGTCTCTGACGGCGACGAGCTGGCCCACGATCTCCCACGCGTGCAGGTGTCGTTTGAGGCCGAGGCGGCCGGTGGCGCAGAAGACGCAGCCCATGGCGCAGCCCACTTGCGACGAGAGACAGACGGTAAAGCAGCCCTCTTTCAAGAGCGGGATCTTCACAGCTTCGACGACGCTGCCGTCGTCGAGGCGCAGCAAGAATTTCTCGAAGCCGTCGCCGTCGTCGATGGCGACGTCTTGCACCGTCAAGCGATCGCGGCGCGTCAGCGTGTCGATCGCGTCGCGTACCGTGGTGCGCACGGGCTTCTTCATGCCACGCAGATCGTCTTTGCCCTCTGAGATGACGCGACCCAACACGCGGCGGGCCTCGGCCTCGTCGACGTCGACGCCGCGATCGCGCAGCAGGGTCACGAGCTCGGGCGCGCGCAGCCCGTAAAGGTGCGGCAGGCCGTCACGCGATCCGGAGGCAGCAACGATGTTGTCGACGACGGGAAGTGCCACGGAGGCGACCCTGCTGGTTCGATCTTTCGCCAGCAACCCCTGTCGACCGGGCGTTCCGCTCGGCTAGACCGCCGGGATGAGCACTGAAGTTGTCGCGACGCCTGCCGCTCCGACGTCGACGTTCGAGGCGAAAGAGCCGCCGATCACGAAGCCGACGTTGTCGCAGCTGCTGTCGTTGGCGGTGCCGGTGATCATCTCGCGGTCGTCGCAGGTCGTCATCGGCATGACCGACGCCATCATGGTCGGCGTGCTCGGACAGGCGGCGCTGGCGGCGACGACGACGGGGGCGACGAACGCGTTCAACATCCTCGTGTTTCCGATGGGCATCAGCTTCGTGGTGCAGAGCTTCTCGGCGCAGCTCACCGGCAAAGGCGACGCCAAGGGCGCGCGGCGCTTCGGCTGGTACGGCCTCGCCCTCGCGGCGCTGACGCAGATCGTCTGCATGGCGTCGCTGCCGTTTCTCGACGACGCCATCGCCCACCTCGACTACGCCGACGACGTCAAAAAGCTCATGGGCACCTACCTCGCGATCCGCTTGTTGAGCGGCGGACCGGCCATCGGCCTCGAAGCCCTCGGCGCCTACTACGGCGGACTCGGCAACACGCGCCTGCCCATGGCTGCGCAGATCCTCGCGATGGTGTTGAACGTGTTGCTCTGCTGGCTGCTCATCTCAGGACATTGGGGCGCCCCCGCCCTCGGCGTCGCCGGCAGCGCCTGGGCCGCCACCATCGGCACCACCGTCGGCTTCGTCGTCCTCGCCGTCATGTTCATCGCCGGCATCGGCTGCACCGCGTCGTCGACGTCGGGCTTCTCGATGGCCGAGATGGGCAAGGTGCTGCGCTTCGGCGTGCCCTCGGGCTTCAACTGGTTCATCGAGTTCGCCGCGTTCTCGTTCTTCATCAACGTCGTCTTGCCGGGCCTCGGCACGTCGGCGGTGGCGGCGATGATGTCGGTGATTCAGCTGAACTCGGTGGCGTTCATGCCGGCGTTCGCGCTGTCGTCGGCCGGCGCCATCTTCGTCGGCACCGCCATCGGCGCCGGCGCCAAAGACGACGTCGCAGGCACCGTCTGGCTGACGGTTCGCGCGTCGGCCGGGTGGATGGGCTTCGTCTGCGTCGTCTACTTGCTGTTTCCCCGTTTTTTCATGGGGCTGTTCGTCAGCGCGGGCTCGTCAGAAGAAGACCTGAAGCTCTTTCTCGACGTCGGCTCGCGCATGTTGATGCTCTCGTGTGGCTGGCAGCTGTTCGACGCGATCTCGATGGCGCTCGGCGAGGCGTTGCGCGCCGCCGGCGACACCTTCTTCTGCTTTCTCGCCCGCTCGGCCATCGCCTGGTGCGTCTTCGTGCCCGGCGCCTACTTCACCGTCCGCAGCTTCGACGGCGGCGCCGTCGGCGCCATGTGCTGGCTCGTCGTCTACCTTGGACTGCTCGCGCTCGTTTTGTTTCTGCGCTTTCGCACGAACAAGTGGCGCTCGATCGAGATGACCGAGGGCATGGGCCACTGATCGTGGGCCTCAGGTCTTGGCGAGGTCGCCGAGGTACCAGGCGAGGGCGCGCTGTGCTTCAAGGGCGGCGCGATCGCGATCGCCCATCTGCGTCTGCAGGTTGAGCGAGAGCACGATGCCGAAGAGCGAGAACATCACGTCATCACCAGCGACGTCGCGGATGTCGCCACGGCGGACCGCGTCTTCGGCGGCGGTGACCACGGCGTGGCGCAGCCTGTTCACGAACGCCTGCAGCCGGTCTTTCACCGGTCCGTCGCGGCCGTCGAATTCGTGGCCGAGCGACGCGAGCAGGCAGCCGCCGTCCCACGAACGCGGGACGTAGTCGACCCAACGCTCGGCGAGGGTGCGAAGGCGCAGCAGTCCCGGTCCGGTCTCGAGGGCCGGCAAGACGACGTCGGCGAAGAAGATGCGCTCGGCCTCTTCGACCATCGCGAGGGCGAGTCCCTCTTTGGTGCCGAAGTGCAGCAGCAAGGTGCTCTTCGAGGTGCCCACGTGGGCCGCGAGGTCGCCGAGAGAGAGCCCAAAGACGCCGCGCGATGAGGCGAGCTGCATGGCGGCGCTCAAGATGTCTTGGCGGCGATGGGCTTTGCGCTGCGAGCGCAGCGTGCCGAAACGTCGCGGCGGCGTCGTCGCTGACGGCGGCACATACATGTCGGCGGCGGATGAATGGCTCTCGAG